>JBAUTD010000239.1:0-5019 GCA_049582045.1 Burkholderiales bacterium | reverse complement strand
CTGCAGATCAAGTCGCTGCTGCCGCCGGGGACGACCTGCATCGCGCCCGTGAAGCTCGGCAGCGCGCAGCGCGCAGCGCTGAGCTACCATGCGGGCATCGTCACGCGCGAGCTCGACCCGCTCGATCCGTGCCCGCTGCTGCTCACCCAGGGCTCGCCGGGGCACGAGGCGAGCGCGCCCGGGCCGGGCTGGATCAAGATCGCCGAGGTCGGCCGCCCCGGCGACCGCGACGAGCGCATCAGGCTCTACCGGCGGCAGCGCTAATCGAATTTTTCGACGGAGGCAGCATGGACCAGGAAACCTTCAATCTCAGCATCCGCAAGTTCCTCAAGATGGTGGGGGTGAACTCGCAGCGCGAAATCGAGCAGGCGATCGGCAAGGCGGTCGCGGGCGGCAAGTTGAAGGGCGACGAGAGCGTGGGGGCGCGCGTCACCCTCGAGATTCCCTCGCTCGGGGTCAAGGTGCCCTTCGACGGCGACATCAAGCTAAAATGAACCTCCGCTGATCCCTTACCGGCGACGGGGGAAATCTCATGAACAAGGCCAGGGAATTCGACCCATCGGTGCTCCTGGAGCTCAAGGCGCTGCTCGGCGAGCGCGTGAGCACCGCGACGAGCGTGCGCGAGCACCACGGCAAGGACGAATCCTACTTCCCGTACGCGCTGCCGGACGCGGTGGTCTACCCCCACAGCACCGAGGAAGTGCGCGACGTGGTCGACATCTGCCGCCGTCACCGCGTGCCGATGATCCCGTTCGGCGTCGGCACTTCGCTCGAGGGCCACGTGCTCGCGATCGAGGGCGGGGTGACGATCGACCTGTCGCAGATGAACGCGGTGCTCGCGGTGCACGAGGAGGACCTCGACGCGGTGGTGCAGGCCGGCGTCACGCGCAAGCAGCTGAACGAATACATCAAGCACACGGGGCTTTTCTTTCCCATCGACCCGGGCGCCGACGCGACGATCGGCGGCATGGCCTCGACCCGCGCCTCGGGCACCAACGCGGTGCGCTACGGCACGATGCGCGAGAACGTGCTCTCGCTCACGGTGGTGCTGGCCGACGGTCGCATCATCAAGACCGCGCGCCGCGCGAAGAAATCCTCCGCCGGCTACGACCTGACGCGCCTATTCGTCGGCGCCGAGGGCACGCTCGGCATCATCACCGAGGTGACCGTCAAGCTCTACCCGGTGCAGGAGGCGATGTCGGCCGCGGTGTGCGCCTTCGACACGATCGACGGCTGCACCCGGACGGTCATTCAGACCATCCAGGCCGGCGTGCCGGTGGCGCGCTGCGAGATCGTGTGCGAGCACAGCATCGACGCGATCAACAAGTACAAGAAGACGAACTACCGCGTCGCGCCGACGCTGTTCTTCGAGTTCCACGGCACCCAGGCGAGCGTGATCGAGCAGGCCGAGACGGTGCAGGAGATCGCGCGCGAGAACGGCGGCAAGGACTTCCAGTGGGCGACCAAGCCCGAGGAGCGCAACGTCCTGTGGGAGGGGCGCCACAACGCCTACTTCGCCTGCCTGCAGACGCGCCCCGGCGCGCGCGCTCTCTCGACCGACGTCTGCGTTCCGATCTCGCGCCTGGCCGAGTGCGTGCACGAGACCATGGAGGACGTGAAGAGCTACGTCGTGCCGGTGCCGATGGTGGGGCACGTCGGCGACGGCAATTTCCACCTCATCTTCCTCATGGACCCGGCCAAGCCCGAGGAGCTCGAGCTCGCCAAGACGCTCAACAAGCGCCTGGTGCGGCGCGCGCTCGCGATGGAAGGCACCTGCACCGGCGAGCACGGCGTGGGCATGGGCAAGCAGGGCTCGATGCAGGAGGAGCTGGGCGAGGCGGTCGACCTGATGCGCGACATCAAGCGCACGTTCGACCCGGAAAACCTGATGAACCCGGGCAAGGTCGTCACGCTCTGATGAGCGCCGAGAAGCGGATCAGGCAGCTCGGGATCGAGCTTCCGCAGGCGCCGCCCCCGGTGGCGAACTACGTCAACGCGGTGCGCAGCGGCAACCTGCTCTTTCTCTCGGGCAAGGGGCCCTCGGCGGTCGATGGCCTGCGCCCCGCGGGCAAGCTCGGGCGCGAGTTCAACCTCGAGCAGGGCTACAAGTTCGCGCGCTCGACCGGCCTCGCGCTGCTGGCGGTGATGCGCGCCGAGCTCGGCAGCCTGGACCGGGTCAAGCGGGTGGTGAAGCTGCTCGGCATGGTGAACGCGGTGCCGGAGTTCACCGACCAGCCCAAGGTGATCAACGGCTGCTCCGACCTGCTGGTCGAGGTGTTCGGCGAGCGCGGCCGGCACGCGCGCTCGGCGGTGGGCATGGGCTCGCTGCCGAGCGGCATCCCGGTCGAGATCGAGGTCGTGGTCGAAGTCGGCCCGGCGCCCCTAGAGAAGCGCAAGAAACGCGCTGCAAAGCAGAAGCGCGCGCCCGCCAGGAAACGCCGCTAGACCGACATGATCGTGCGGCGGTAGTACTTGAGCTCCTCGATCGACTCGAGGATGTCGGCCAGCGCCTCGTGCTTGCTCTGCTTGACGAAGCCTTTCATCACCTCCGGCTTCCAGCGCTTGGCGAGCTCCTTCAGGGTCGAGACGTCGAGATTGCGGTAGTGGAAGTGCGCCTCGAGCTTCGGCATCCAGCGCGCGAGGAAGCGCCGGTCCTGGCAGATCGAGCTGCCGCACATCGGCGAGGCGTTCGCCGGCACGTGCTCGGCGAGGAACTCGAGCGCCGCGCGCTCGGCCTGCGCTTCGTCCAGCGCCGAGGCCTTGACCTTGTCGATCAGACCCGAGCGGGCGTGGGTGCCCTTGTTCCAGGCGTCCATCGCATCGAGCACCTCGTCGGGCTGATGCACCACCAGCACCGGCCCCTCGGCCACCGGACTGAGGTCCGACGCGGTGACCAGCAGCGCGATCTCGATGATCCGGTCCGAGTCCGGCTGCAGGCCCGTCATTTCCATGTCGATCCAGATCAGGTTGTTCTGGTCCTGAGCCATCGCTGCGTTGTCCCTCTCAAAAAGCTGGCCAGTATATCAATGCGTTAGTGCCCCCGCTGCTTCATGCACTGACTGATGAGGTCCAATCGCATGCGCTTGCGCGTCTCGTCGTACATGTCGCCGGTCGGGCCGGTCCTTGCGAGCACCTCGTCGGCCTCGCGCACGCAGTCGCTCCGGTCGCGGCTGGCGGGATATCCGCCGTATTCGAAATAGTCCGACTCCGCGGGTGTCGACGGCCTGACGAGCGAGCACGACGCGAGGGCGGCGAGCGCCGGCAGAACCGCCAGCACGACCAGCGACTTCGCATTGACCGCGCGCATGCGCTTATTGTCGCTCCCCTGCGATGGGGTGGACAATGGCGCCACTCGCGCTATTCTTGCACCGCATGCCGAACGCCTTCACCTGGATTTTCCTCGCCGCGCTCCTCGCCGCAACCGGGGTTCGGCTGTGGCTCGCGCAGCGCCAGATCCGCCACGTGCGCTCGCATCGCGCTGCCGTGCCACAGACCTTCGCGACGACGATTTCGCTCGCCGCGCACCAGAAGGCGGCCGACTACACCGTCGCCAAGGCGAAGCTCGGCACGCTCGACGTTCTGATCGGCGCCGCGGCGCTGCTCGCGCTCACCCTGGGAGGCCTGGTCGAGCGCATCGCCTCGGGCTGGGCGCGCGTGTTCGAGCCCGGCGGCGTCGCGCACGGCACCGCGCTGATCGTCACGGTGGCGGTGCTGTTCTCGGCGCTCGAGCTGCCGGTCAGCGTGTACCGTACCTTCGTGATCGAGGCCCGCTACGGCTTCAACCGCATGACGCCGGCGCTGTTCATCGCCGACCTGGCCAAGCAGGCGCTGCTCGCGGCGCTGCTCGGCGTTCCGCTGCTGGTGCTGGTGCTGTGGCTGATGGGCGCGATGGGCCCGCAATGGTGGCTCTACGTCTGGCTCGCGTGGACCGGCTTCAACCTGCTGGTGCTGCTGATCTACCCCACGTTCATCGCGCCGCTGTTCAACAAGTTCACGCCGCTCGCCGACCCGACGCTCGCGGGGCGGATCGAGGCGCTGCTCGCGCGCTGCGGCTTTCGCTCCAAGGGCCTGTACGTGATGGACGGCTCGAAGCGCTCGAACCACGGCAACGCCTATTTCACCGGCTTCGGCGCCTCCAAGCGGATCGTGCTGTTCGACACGCTGCTGGCGCGGCTCGCGCCGCCCGAGGTCGAGGCGGTGCTGGCGCACGAGCTGGGGCACTACAAGCGCCACCACGTCTGGAAGCGGGTGCTGCTGCTGTTCGCCTTCTCCTTCGCCCTGCTCTGGATTCTCGGCCGCCTGATCGACCAGCAATGGTTCACCGCCGGCTTAAACGTGCACACGCAGTCGGCGGCCACGGGCCTGCTGCTGTTCGTGCTGGTCATGCCGGTGTTCACGTTCCTGCTGCACCCGCTCACCAGCCTGTACTCGCGCAAGCACGAGTACGAGGCCGACGCCTACGCCGCCTCCCACGCCAGCCCGGCCGAGCTGGTCGGGGCGCTGGTCAAGCTGTACCAGGACAACGCGGCCACGCTTACGCCGGACCCGCTGCACTCGGCGTTCTACGACTCGCATCCGCCGGCGGCGACCCGCATCGCGCGGCTGCAGCATTCCGGGAGCTGACAATGGAAGACTTCGCGCAGCGCAAGTGCAAGCCCTGCGAGGGCGGCGTGGCGCCGTACACGCCGCAGCAGGCGGCGCAGCTGCTGGGGCAGCTCAAGGGCTGGATCATCGAGGACGGCAGGCTGGTCAAGCTCTACCCGTTCTCGAACTACTATCAGACCATGGCGTTCGTGAACGCCCTGGCCTGGGTGTCGCACCGCGAAGACCATCACCCGGACCTGACGGTGGGCTACAACAAGTGCCGGGTCGAATACTCGACGCACGCGATCGGCGGGCTGTCCGAGAACGACTTCATCTGCGCTGCGAAGTGCGACGCCCTGTTCGGGCTCTAGCGCAGTGAGCGCGCCGGCGGCTTCGGGCACCGTCGTCGCCGGATTCGGGCGCGAGAGCCTGGTG
>JBAUTD010000238.1:0-8098 GCA_049582045.1 Burkholderiales bacterium | reverse complement strand
TAGAGCAGCCCGACGTCGGCGAACCAGGGCATCGCCACCAGCTTGCCGCGCACGGTGTCGTTCGCGATCAGCGCCGGCAGGTGCGCCGCGGGGCGCGTCCCGGCGTAGGGCGAAAGATCGATCAGGTTGCGCGCCAGGATCCCCGGCCAGACGACGTCGATCTGCAGCACGTCGATGTCGGCCGAGCCGGCCGCGAGCAACTGCTGGTACAGCGCCAGGCGCTCGCCGGCGGAGTTCGGGGTGGACACCAGCCGCACCGAATTGCCGGTCTCGCGCGCCCAGCGCTCGGCGCCGTCGCGGCAGAGCTCGAGCTCGACCCCGACCGCGCTGCAGGAGATCGAGATTTCGGCTGCGCGGGCGCCGCTAGCGGCGGCGGCGAGGCCGCATGCCAGGGCGATACCTATCGCCCGCAGCAACCTCAGAGCACCTTGCCGCTCTCGTCGTCGATCAGGTGCATGTTGTTCAGGTCGGCGACCAGCTTCATGTGCCCGCCGTCGCGGGCGCCGGCATTGGGATTGACGCGGCCGCACACCTCCGTCCCGTTGACCGTGAAATACACCAGCGTCTCCATCCCCATCGGCTCGGTGACCTCCAGCTCGACCTCGAACGGGTTCTGGTTGGCCTCCAGGTGGGGGCGCTGCTCCATGATGTGCTCCGGACGCAGCCCGAACAGTACTTTTGCGCGACCCAGATGCGGCCGGTAGCGCGCCGTGCGCTCCTGCGGGACCGGAAAGGCGAGCTTGTCGTTCAGGCGCACCCGCAGCCCGCCGGCCGCCTCTTCCAGCGCGCCGGGAATGAAGTTCATCGCCGGCGAGCCGATGAATCCCGCGACGAACTTGGTCGTCGGGGTGTGGTAGAGATCGTTAGGCGTGCCCACCTGCTCGATGTTGCCGCCGTTCATCACCACTACGCGATCGGCCAGCGTCATCGCCTCGACCTGGTCGTGCGTGACGTAGACCGTCGTAGTGCGCACCTTCTGGTGCACTTTCTTGATCTCGGTGCGCATCTGCACCCGCAGCTTCGCGTCGAGGTTGGACAGCGGCTCGTCGAACAGGAATACCTTGGGATCGCGCACGATCGCACGCCCCATCGCCACGCGCTGGCGCTGGCCGCCCGAGAGCTGCTTGGGCTTGCGCTCGAGCAGCTCGGTGATGTCGAGGATCTGGGCTGCGTTGGACACCCGGCGCGCGATCTCGTCCTTCGGCGTCTTCTTCAGGCGCAGGCCGAAGGACATGTTCTCGTACACCGACATGTGCGGGTACAGGGCGTAGTTCTGGAACACCATCGCGATGTCGCGATCCTTGGGCGGCACGTCGTTCACCACGCTGCCGCCGATCAGCACCTCGCCTCCGGTAATGTCCTCCAGTCCCGCGATCATGCGCAGCGTAGTGCTCTTGCCGCAGCCGGAAGGCCCGACCAGCACCACGAATTCCTTGTCCGCGATATCTAGGTCAATGCCGCGCACCGCGGGCGTTTCGTCGTAGTGCTTGACCAGCTTGCTTAGCGTCACCTGGGCCATGGGCGGCTCTATCCTTTCGTCGCACCGGCGGTCAGGCCGGCGATGTAATAGTCCATGAGGAAGGCGTAGATGATCAGCGGCGGCGCGGCCCCAAGCAGGCAGGCCGCCATGATCTGCCCCCAGTTGTAGACGTCGCCCTTGATGAGCGTCGTGACGATGCCGACCGGCAGCACGAGCTGGTCGGCCGACACCGTGAAGGCCATCGGGTACAGGAACTCGGACCAGGAGACGGTGAAGGCGAAGATGGTGGCGGCGATGATTCCGGGCAGGGCCACCGGCAGGAAGATCTTGGTCAGCATCTGGATGTAGCCGGCGCCGTCGATCAGCGCCGCCTCGTCCAGCTCCTTGGGGATCGACTGGAAGTAGCCGATCATGATCCAGGTGCAGAACGGCACCGTGAGCGTCGGGTAGATGATGATCAGCGCCCACCAGTGGTTCAGCAGCGCGACGCCGGTGGTCTCGTGCACCCAGGCCATGATCTTGAACAGCGGTATGAACAGCAGCGAATCCGGGATCAGATAGGTCAGGAACACCCCGGTGGCGAGCGTGGTCGAGCCCCAGAACTTCATGCGCCCGAGCGAGAAGGCCGCCGGCACCGCGATCAGCATCGTGATCGCGACCACCGCAAGCGCAATCACCGCCGAGTTGCGGAAGAACGTCAGGTACTGCGTCGAGCTGAGCAGCGCCTTGAAATTCTCCAGCGTCGGGTGGAACACCCACCACGGGTTGGTCATCGCAGCAATCTCGCCGCTGGTCTTCAGGCCCATGATGAGCATGTAGACGGGCGGCATGAGGAAGAAGATCGCGAACAGCACCAGAAAGACATAGGACCACCAGAGAGCCCAGCGGCGGCTGCGCCGCAGGCTCCCGTGCTTTGCCGGCGTTGCCGGGTCGATCGCTTGTGCGGTGGCGCTCATGGTCAGACCGAGCTCCCGCGCCGGGTGATGTCGCGCAGGATGAAGAACGCGGCGACACCCAGGATCGGCAGCATGAACAGCGACACCGATGCGCCCATGGGAATATTGTTGCCCTGGATGCCGAGCGCGAACGCCCAGGTCGCAAAGATGTGCGTGCTGTTCACCGGGCCGCCGTAGGTCAGGATGCGGACGATGTCGAAGTTGGCGAAGGTCACGATCAGCGAGAACAGCATCGTGATGGCGATGATGTTGCGCATCATGGGCAGCGTCACGTACCACACCTTCTGCCACCAGTTGGCGCCGTCGATCGCCGCCGCCTCGTAGAGCTGGTCGGGCACCGACTTGAGCGCCGCCAGGTACATGATGAGGAAGAACGGCGCTCCGTACCAGACGTTGACCAGGATCACCGAGAAGCGCGCCCAGTCGGTGACGCCGAGCCACGGGATCGACGCGATGCCGAACTTGGCCAGAACCCAGTTCAACGCGCTGTACGTCGGATCGAACAGCCAGAACCACGCGATGGTGCTCATCGCCGTCGGGATCACCCAGGGCACCAGCAGCATGCCGCGCCACTTGCGCTGGCCCTTGGCCGGCAGGTTGTGCACGAAATGCGAGCTGACGAAGCCGATCAGCGCCTTGAATATGACGGCCGTGATCGCAAACAGGCACGACTGCTTGACGACCATCCAGAAGGTGTCGAAATGGAGCAGGAACAGAATGTTTCTCAGACCGGTGAAGTGGTCCATCGTCCGGTCGAGCATCGACAGATACACCGCGTAGATCGCCGGATAGATGACCAGCGTCGAGATCAGTACGAGCAGCGGCAGCGCGAGCGCGAGCGCGGTCGTCGAGCGGCGCCGCATGAGCTTCTGCATCGTCATGCCGCGAGCGGGGCTCGAGGCGGGCGCCTTGACGGCGATGCCGTTGGCCATTGGATTCCTCCTCCTTGTATTACGCGATACCGACCGGGCCCGGCCTCCTCAAGGCCGCCGGGAAGCGACGGCGTGCGCCGGCGCTTCCCGTACCCGGGTTGGAGCTTACATCATCGTATAGGCTTGAAGCTGCTTCTCAGCCCAGCCGATCGTTTCGGGGATCGACTCCCCCTGGACGCCGACCTTGGCCAATATCTGCGTTATGAGCCCCTGGACGTAGATCTGGTTGACGACGTGAATCGGACCCGGCCCACCGGCGACCGTGATGATCTGGTCCGGCGTCGGCGGGTAGTTGTACACCGTTCCCTTCGGCGGCTCGACCTCGGCCCAGGTCTTGAAGTTGCGCAGATTCTTGAAACCCGGTAGGTCGTAGCCGTTGCTCGCCGCGACGAAGCGCTCGGAGGAGTGCCGCGATATCAGGTGCGCAAGCAGGCTCTTCGCCGCCGACTTGTTGGGCGAGAACTTCCAGATCGCCCAGAAGAACGGCAGCGCCGGTGCGTAGCGCCCCTTCGGCCCCTTGGGTGAGGCGAAGGTCCAGCAGTCCGCCGCAACCTTCGGGTTGTCGCGCTTGGCCACGGACCACGCGCTCGGCGGGTTCATGATCATAGAGCCCTGCCCCGAGATCAGGAATTTGTTGTTCGAGGCGTCGTCCCACGCGATCACGTCCTTCGGCAGGACCTTGATCAGCCGCTTCGCATACTCGAGCACATGCCTGGTGTTGTCCGAGTTGATGGTGACGTCACCCTTGGCGTTAACCAGTTCTGCGCCGTACGCGTGAAACAGCGCGCCGGCCCAGTCGACCGAGTCGGTGGTCTGGCCGAGGCCCAGGCCGACGGGGTGGCCGTTCGCCGCGCATTTCTCCGCGACCTCCGCCAACTTGTCCCAGGTCCACTCGTCCTGCAGCTTCTTGTCCGAGTGTCCGCCCGGACCGGCATACATCTTGGTGACGTCGAGCCCGGCGTATTCCTTGAACATGCTGATGCGCGCGCAGGGCGGCTTCACCTGGCTGCCGGTTACCGCGGGCGCGGCGCTCCAATGGCCCTTCGGCTTGCCAAGATACTCGACGATCGGATACGGCTCGCCGTTTGCCTTGATCGCCGCGTGCATGACTTCATCGACCGGCTCGAAGTCGTCCGCGTAGGCCGCCGGCGACCACGCGTTCGGCTGCACCAGGTCGTGACCCGACTTCGCCAGCTTCTCCGCGGCGATGGTCAGTTCGAGCTTGTTGCCCTGTGAGGTGATGAAGTCGATGCTGATGTCGACTTTGTGCTTCGCTGCCCACTCGTGGCAGATCGCCTCCATGGTCTTGTTCGCGCCTGGAACCCAGTGATCCCAGAACGCCACCTTGAGGGTGCCGGCAGCGCGCGAGGTGCGGATGTACGGGAACATCGCGGCGGCAGATGCCGCTGCGGTCGTCTGGATAAATCGACGCCGATTAAACTTCTTCGTCATTGCAATCTCCTCCTGCGGTTGATGGGACGGGCTTACCAATGCGACGCAGTGCAGTGATGCTCATTACCTCGCCCGGCGCGACAGAGTCTAGACGTTTTCCCCATCGGCAGCCTTACGGTTTTGTGCTGCATTGCAGCGAAATCGGCCGGCAACGCCGGTTGACCCAGGTCAAGCTTGCGCCTCGCTTACGCGCGTACGATTGCGCCCGCAACAGGCTATCCCGAGCCCTCCTACTACTCTCAGACGGAGCACAACCATGAGATTCACCCCCGTATTGCTCGCCGGCGCACTCGCTCTTTCGCTGTCGGTCGCGGCGCAGGCGGCGCCGATCATCGTCAAGGTCAGCCACGTGGTCGCCGAAAAGACGCCCAAGGGTCAGGCCGCGCTCAAGTTCAAGGAGCTGGCCGAGAAGCTTCTCCCCGGCAAGGTCGAGGTGCAGGTGTTCCCGAGCTCGCAGTTGTTCGGCGACGGCAAGGAAATGGAAGCCCTGCTGCTGGGCGACGTGCAGATCATCGCGCCCTCGCTGTCGAAGTTCGACCGCTACACCAAGAAGCTGCAGGTGTTCGACCTGCCGTTCATGTTCAACGACATCGCCGCGGTCGACCGGTTCCAGCACAGCGCCGAGGGCAAGGCGCTGCTCGACTCGATGCGCTCGAAGGGCATCAAGGGGCTCGCCTACTGGCACAACGGCATGAAGCAGCTCTCGACCGACAAGGACCAGCTCAAGCGGCCCGAGGACGTCAAGGGACTGAAGTTCCGCATCCAGCAGTCCGACGTGCTCGAAGCGCAGTTCCGCGCGCTAGGCGCCAATCCGCAGAAGATGGCCTTCAGCGAGGTCTACCAGGCGCTGCAGACCGGGGTGGTCGACGGCCAGGAAAACACCTGGTCGAACATCTGGTCGCAGAAATTCTTCGAGGTTCAGAAGACGATCGCGGAGACCAACCACGGCGTGATCGACTACATGGTGATCACCAACGCCAAGTGGTGGGACGGGCTGCCCGCCGACGTGCGTAACGGCCTGCAGCAGGCAATGGACGAGGCCACCGCGTACGGCAACAAGGTCGCCAACGACCTGAACGAGACGGACAAGAAGAACATCGCCGCGGCCGGCAAGGCGAAGATCCAGACCCTGTCCAAGGACGACCTGGCGGCCTGGCGCAAGGCGATGGCTCCGGTGTGGCAGAAATTCGAGGGCCAGATCGGCAAGGATCTGATCGACGCGGCGCAAAAGGCGAACATGTAGCGCCGCAACGCTCGGTAAACTGGCGCCCGTGCGCTTCGCCTGGTTTCACCGGCTGGAGGAAGGCCTGATCGCCTTCCTCCTTGCCGTCATGACGCTGGTCACCTTCACCCAGGTGATCGCGCGTTATGTCTTCAATTACAGCTTCGTCTGGGCGCTCGAGCTGGTCACCTACCTGTTCGGGTTCCTGATCTTCATCGGCATGTCCTACGGCGTGCGCGTCGGCTCGCACATCGGCGTCGACGCGCTGGTCAAGGCGCTCAAGCCCAAGGCGGCGCGCATCGTGGGGGGCACGGCTGCGCTGCTGTGCCTGGTCTACGCCCTGATCATCTTCTACGGCAGCTGGCAGTACGTCGCGAAGATGTACGAGATCGGCATCCTGGCCGAGGACCTGCCGATCCCGCAGTGGGTGCCGCGGCTGTCGCTGCTGGTCGGCTTCGGCCTGCTGGTGGTGCGCTTCGCCGAGGCGTTCTTCCGCATCGCGACCGGGCGCGAGACGCGCATGCAGGTGGCGGACGAGGCGGTCGACGCGCTCAAGCACAAGGACGAGTACAAGACGTGACCACCGGCGCGCTGTTCGCAATGCTGTTCGCGTTCATGCTGCTCGGCATGCCGATCGCGGTCGCGCTCGGATTGTCGTCGGTGCTAACGATCCTGTTTTTCGGCCACGATTCGCTCGCCTCGCTCTCGCTCAAGCTGTTCGAGACCTCCGAGCAGTTCACGCTGCTGGCGATCCCGTTCTTCATCCTGGCCGGCGCCTTCATGACCACCGGCGGCGTGGCGCGGCGCATGATCCGATTCGCCAACGCCGCGATCGGCCACCTGCGCGGCGGACTGGCGATGGCTTCGGTGCTCGCCTGCATGCTGTTCGCCGCGGTCTCGGGCTCCTCGCCCGCGACCGTGGTCGCGGTGGGCTCGATCGTGATCGCCGGCATGACGCGCGCCGGCTACAGCCAGGCGTTCGCCGCGGGCGTGATCTGCAACGCGGGAACGCTCGGCATCCTGATCCCTCCCTCGATCGTGATGGTGGTCTACGCCGCGGCCACCGAGACCTCGGTCGGCAAGCTGTTCATGGCGGGCATCATTCCGGGCATCACGCTCGGCCTGATGCTGATGATCGCGATCTACGTTCGCGCGCGCATGATCGACCTGCCGCGCCAGCCGCGCGCCTCATTGCGCGAAGTGCTGGTCGCGGGCCGCAATTCGCTCTGGGGGCTGCTGCTGATCGTGATCATCCTGGGCGGCATCTACGGCGGCATCTTCACGCCCACCGAGGCCGCCGCGGTTTCGGCCGTTTACGCCTTCTTCGTCGCCGTGTTCGTCTACCGCGACATGGGGCTGAAGGACGTGCCCAAGGTGCTGGTCGACGCAGCGCGGGTCACCGTGATGCTGATGTTCATCATCGCCAATGCGCTGCTGTTCGCCCACGTGCTCACCACCGAGCGCATCCCGCAGGTGATCGCCGAGACGATCGTGTCGATGGGCATGGCGCCGTGGCAGTTCCTGATCGTGGTCAACATCCTGCTGCTGATCGCCGGCAACTTCATGGAGCCGACCGGGATCATCCTGATCCTGGCGCCGATCCTGTTCCCGATCGCGACCCGCCTGGGGATCGACCCCGTGCACCTGGGCATCATCATGGTGGTCAATCTCGAGATCGGCATGGTCACCCCACCGGTCGGGCTCAACCTTTTCGTCACCTCCGGCATCACCGGCATGTCGATCGTGCAGGTGGTGCGCGCCGCCCTGCCCTGGCTGTCGGTCCTGCTCGTGTTCCTGGTGATCGTGACCTACGTGCCTGCGCTCTCGATCTGGTTGCCGGGCAAGTTGTTCTGAGGCCTTAGCGAGAAGCGCGGCTCGAAGGCCGCGAACAGGTCGAGGTACTGCTCCAGCAGGCGGCTCATCAGGAAATCCCTGCGCACCGACTCGCGCGCCGCGACGCCCATGCGCCGCCGCAGGTCGGCGTCCTTGAGCAGCTGGACGATTCGCTCGGCCGCCTGCTCGATGCTCGAGACCCGGAATCCGCTGACCCCGTCCT
>JBAUTD010000237.1:0-3337 GCA_049582045.1 Burkholderiales bacterium | reverse complement strand
GTTGAGGGAGGCGAGCCTGGCGCGCCACGGCAGGCGAGAGGTGACCTTCAGCCATTTCGCGTGCTGGTTGAACATCGAATCGACGATGTGGATGAATGCTTCGTAGCAGTTGAACAGCCCGTGCCTGCCGGTAAGCAGATAGCCTTCGAGCCAGCCCTCGCACTGGTGCTCGCTCAGCACCTCCACGACGCGCCCGGACGGGGCGAGGAACTCGTCGTCCGGCGAGGTCTCGGCGACCCACTGGCGGCGGGTGGCCTGGAATACCGCATCCAGGCGGTTGGAGAGAGTCTCGTCGGGCCCGAAGATGCGGAAGTTTCGCTGTGCCGCATTGAGCGTAATCACCTCGCGCAGGAAGCGCCCGAGCACGCGCGTGTCGCCCTCCCCGGGCGCGCCGGGATAGGGGACATCGACGCCGTATTCGCGAAAGTCCGGCATGCGCAGCTCGCGCAGCAGTACCCCGCCGTTTGCGTGCGCGTTTGCGCTCATGCGCCGGCTTCCTACAGGCGCGAGTTCCGCGAGCTCGGGCCTGAGCCGGCCCCGCTCGTCGAATAGCTCGTCGGGCCGGTAACTCCTGAGCCACTCCTCGAGCAGCCGGAGATGCTCCGTATGCGTCGCCGGATCGGAGAGCGGAATCTGGTGCGCGCGGAAGGTCCCCTCCACCTTCACGCCGTCGACCGCCTTCGGCCCGGTCCAGCCCTTGGGCGAGACCAGAATGATCATCGGCCAGCGCGGCCGCTCGGAGCGGCCGTGGAGTCGCGCGTCTTCCTGGATCTTCCTGATGCGCCGGACCGCCATGTCGAGCTCCGCGGCCATCGCGCGGTGCATCGCCTCCGGCTCATCGCCTTCCACGAAGTGCGGCGCCCAGCCGTAGCCGCGCATCAGCTGCAGGAGCTCTTCGCGGGTGATACGGGCGAGGACCGTGGGATTGGCGATCTTGTAGCCGTTCAGATGCAGGATCGGAAGCACCGCTCCGTCCGCGACCGGATCGAGGAACTTGTTCGAATGCCATGCCGTCGCGAGCGGGCCCGTCTCCGCCTCGCCGTCGCCGACCACGCAGGCGACCACCAGGTCGGGATTGTCGAACACCGCTCCGAACGAATGGCTGAGCGAGTAGCCGAGCTCGCCGCCTTCATGGATCGATCCGGGGCATTCCGGCGACACGTGGCTCGGGATGCCCCCCGGGAAGGAGAACTGCTTGAAGAGTTTGCGCAGTCCAGGCTCGTCCTGGGATACGTCGGGATAGATTTCGCTGTAGGCGCCTTCCAGGTAGCTGTTTGCGACCAGGGCCGGAGCGCCATGCCCCGGCCCGGACACATAGATCATGTCGAGGTCGAATTTCTTGATCACCCGGTTGAGGTGCACGTAGATGAAGTTCTGGCCGGGCGTCGTTCCCCAATGGCCGAGCAGAAGGCGCTTGACGTCACGCGGCGACAACGGGCGTCTGAGCAGGGGGTTGTCGCGGAGGTAGATCTGGCCTACCGACAGGTAATTGGCGGCCCGCCAGTACGCATCCATCCTCGCGAGCAGTTCCGGCGAAGCAGGCTCGTGCGTCATTGGTTTCACCTCCCGATGCGGATTGAGGGCCGCCGTGTGCACGCGCTTCAGCCGTTTCGGCGCCGGTACGCCCCGGGCGTCTCTCCCATCATCTTGGCGAAGAGGCGCGTGAAATGACTCTGATCGCAGCAGCCGACCGCGAGGCAAATCTGGGCCAGCGGCTGGTCCGTCTCCCGCAGCATCCGGGCCGCAAGCTGCACCCGTCGCCAGGACAGGTACTGGTGCGGGGTGATGCCCATGCTCTGCTTGAACGCTCTCGAGAAATGCGAGGACGAAAGCTTGGCGATTCCGGCAAGCTCCTCCAGGTCGATCTTCCGGGCGATCGTCTCGCGCATGTGGGCGCATACCTTGCGCAGCGCATGGGGCGCCAGCCCCCCGTGCGGCGAGCCGTTTGCGGACAACCTCGATAGCGGATCGGCGAGCAGGTTCGCGCCGACGTTACGCACGGTATCGATGATGTCCTGCCTGTCGTAGGAAACCGATATGCGCCCGGCTATTCCACGCTCCATCGCCGCGCGCGATGCGGACTCCCTTTCGCCCGCTGCGACGATGATCACTCTCATTGCGCCCGCGAGACTCGTGTTGTTCGAATCCGCGTGGTCCTCGAGCAGGCAGACTCCCTGGTCCGGGTCGCTCAGCACTATGTGCGCTCCGGCTGCGTGCAGCGAGCCGTATTGCCGCCTGAGAGCATCGTCCCAGACGCACACGTCGCAGTCGGGCATCTGGCTGAGGACCGATTGCAGCCCTGCGCAAATGAGCGGGAGGCAGTGGGATATGACAACCTTCAGCCGCGTGCCCGGACGCGGCGCCGACATGGTCGACTCCTCGCCGACGACGAAGTCTTCGCGCATCGAGGAGCGCGGGGAGAGTTCAGGAGCGGCTCCGCGTGCGCAACGGCTGCCGAGCGCCACGTCGTGCGCCGCGAGCGTCGCCATATTTCGCATTGTCGCCATGGATCACCGCCACACGGATGATGCGTATGTCGGTCATCAGATCACCGCCGCGCGAGCCGATCTATCGCACCTTGGTATCGGGCTTCCGCGAGCATTCGGATCGCACGTGAGCGATGCCGAGCGCACGAGCGATACCAAGGTGTCGGCGAATCGCGCTAGGCCAGCGCCACGACCAGGAGGTGACCGAGCCCGTAGGTGAGGCACGCCGCGGCGAGCCCGATCGCGACCTGCCGCAGACCCGCGAACAACGCGCTGCGCCCGGTGAATATGCTGGTCGCCGCGCCAATAGCGTAGAGCGCCGCGGCGCTCAGGCCCAGGCTCGCGATCACGGCCGCGTCGCCGCCCAGGACGAAGAACGGCGCGACCGGGAAAATCGCGCCGAACGTGAAGACCAGAAAGGAGGAGGCTGCCGCCGCCCAGGCGGAACCGCCGAGATCCTTCGGGTTGACCCCGATTTCCTCTCTCACAAGAGTATCGAGCGCGGCGCCCTTGCTCGACATGACGCGCCCGGCGGTCTGCTCGGCGCTGCGGCGGTCCATGCCCTTGGACTGGTAGATGAGAACCAGCTCCTCCCTTTCCTCATCGGGCAGTTGCGCGAGCTCGTCGGCCTCCGTCGCAATCTGCTTCCGGTACAACTCGCGCGCGCTCTGCACCGAGAGCCATTCCCCCAACGCCATGGAGCAGGCGCCTGCGATCAGGCCGGCGAGCCCGGTCAAGAGAACGCTGCGCTGCGTGAACGCCGCGCCCGCGACGCCCATGACGAGGCTCAGGTTGGATACCAGTCCGTCGTTTGCGCCGAGCACCGCGGCGCGCAGCGCATTGCCGCCGCC
>JBAUTD010000236.1:0-14258 GCA_049582045.1 Burkholderiales bacterium | reverse complement strand
CGTCCACATCCAGCCCGAACATCGCCAGCAGCGCCGCGCTCGCCCACACAATCCGACCCCCGCGCAGCACCGCTACCGCCAGCACGCGACGTTCGGCAAGGCCCCCAAGGGCCGCAGCGGCAAGATCCAAATCCATCCTAGAATGCTAATCGAGACCGTGTCCCGTGTGCTAATAGTTTGATTCCGCATCCACCGCCAGGCCAGATGAAGACGGAGCAAGCTGCCGTACTCGCCACCGATCAGCAGATCGGGAAGTACAGGCTCGTGGAGTTGCTCGGCAAGGGTACGTCGGGCGCCGTCTATCGCGCGCTAGACACCTTCTCTGGCAAGCACGTGGCCCTCAAAATTATAGATCCCAAGGTGTTCCGGGATCCGGAGTTCGGCGTCGAGCGCCACGCCCAGTTCCTGAGCGAGGCCTCACTCGCAGGCATGCTGATTCATCCCCACGTCGTGTCGATCCTGGACGCCGTGGTGCAGCGCGATACGGGCCACATCGCGATGGAACTGATTACGGGAGGCGACCTGTCGCAGCACACCCAGCCGAGTTCGCTGCTACCGGTGCCGGACGTCATCGAAATCGCCTTCAACTGCTGCAGCGCGCTCGAATACACCTCGCGCGTGGGCATCATCCATTGCGACATCAAACCGGCCAACATCATGATTGCCGAAGGAACCGATGTGCGGATCACCGACTTCGGTTCCGCGTTCCTGCAAAAGAGCAAGGTGGTACGGACCGCGGCCATGGGCTCGCCGCATTACATGTCGCCCGAGCAGATCGCCGGCAAGCAGCTCACGCTCCAAAGCGACATGTATTCGCTCGGAGTCGTGATTTACCAGCTGCTAACCGGTCAGCTTCCATTCGCGCCGGATCATCTCGACGATCTTGTGAAGAAAATTCTCACGGAAGAGCCAATCCCTCCGAGCCGCGTGCGTCCCGGCCTGTCGCGCGCGTTCGACCAGGTGGTGCTGCGCGCGCTGAACAAGAATCCGGAGCGGCGTTACGAGAACTGGTCCGAATTCTCGCTCGAATTGTCGGAACTTTCCCGCCGCGCGTTGGCGCCGGAACCCATTCCGGACAGCGAGAAGCTGGACGCACTCAACCGGGTCGAGGCGTTTGCACCGCTGTCTGAAATGGAACTTTGGGAGATCGCCAAAGTGGCGCGCTGGACGCGCGTCAATGCGCACGATGCAATCCTGCGCGAGAATGATACGGGGGCACACTTCTTCTTCCTCGCCACAGGGTCCGCGAAAGTCATGCGGCGCAAGCGCCTGCTCAACGTCATCCATCAGGGCGAGTTTTTCGGAGAGATGGCCTACTTGATGGGGGGCAAGCAGTCTCGCCAGGCAACGGTGATCGCCACCAAAGCCCTCTTGGTCGCCGAGTTCTCGCCACAGGCGTTGACCCGGATCAGCCTCGGCGCGCAGCTGCAGCTCACCCGTGCGCTCGCGCGCAATCTGGTCGAGCGCCTATCGCTCGCCAACACCCGGCTCACGAGCTGATTCGGATGGTCAAGCGATGATCGACAAGTTGCGAGCATGGGGTTAGGGCTGTACACCCTACTGCAGCGGCTTGGGCTGCCTTTCGTCGCGCTGTGGCAGTGGTGGCGTCACCGCGGCGAGGTCGGTCGGTACGCGAACTGGAGGGAGTCCTTCGGCCACTATTCGGATCGATCCCTGCGCAGCATTCTATGGCTTCATTCCGCCTCCGCAGGCGACGCGCGCGCACTCGCGTCACTGGCCCGCGCGTTACAGAAGGAATATCCGGACCACGACGTGCTTGCCACGTCCTGCACGCCTGAGGGGCGCGAAGCATTGTGGCGCGCGTGTGGCAGCGAGGTTCTGCCCGCCTACCTGCCTTACGACCTGTCTAGTAGCGTACAGCGCTTTCTCGCGCATTTCCGGCCTCAGCTCGGCATCATGGTGGGAATCGAAGTACGCCCCGTTCTGCTTTCTGCCTGCCGGGAGCGCGGAATTCCAATGGTGCTCGCGAACGCCCGTCTGTCGAGTGATCTGGCGCGCAGCTACGCGCGCTTCGGCCTGCTGTCGCGTCGCGCTATCGGAATTTTCGCGGCGTGCTGCGCACAAGACGGCGCGTCTGCCCGGCGGCTGCGGCAACTCGGCGCGCGACACGCCATCGTGACCGGAAATATCAATTTCGACGCTCCATCGGATCCTTTCAAGGTCGAGGAGGGTCGTTCCCTCATGGCCGCGCTGCGCGGTCGCAACACCGTGCTTCTGGCCGGCACCTGCGAGGGTGAGGAAGAGGTTCTGTTAGACGCGCTGGCGCAGGACGACGGAACACTTATCGTGATCGTGCCGCGCGATCCCGAGCGCTTCGAGGCCGTCGCCGCGCTGGCCGCCGCGCGCGGCATGAGCGTCGCGCGCCGTAGCCGGGGCGAAGCGCCGCACATCGGAAGGCGCGTCTTTCTGGGCGATACCACGGGCGAGATGCCTTTCTACTGTGCAATGAGCACGGTCGCGATTGTCGGTGGTTCGTTCGCTTCCACGGGCGGGCAAGAGTTGATGGAGATCTGCGCGGCCGGCGTACCGGCAGTGATCGGCCCACGGACCGCCGAATTCGCCGACCTCGCGTATCCGCCACTGGCGGCCGGCGCCGCAATACGGGTCCCCGACGCGAGCGAGGCCGTTCGCACCGCGCGCAAGCTTCTCGAAATCCGCGAGTGGCGCGAGCGCATGGCACTCGCCGGGTTGAAACTCGGCACTGCGCACAAGGGAGCGCGCGCGCGGCACCTCGACGTGTGCCGGCTCCTGCTCCACGGGGATACGCTCGGATCCGGTTGAACCCGGCGCCTCCCCAATCCCGTGCCGCTCGGCGACTGCGATCAAAATCTTACCGGACTTTGCGTGCGTTCAAGTGGCTTGGGTTGC
Organism: Burkholderiales bacterium; assembly: GCA_049582045.1. Taxonomy (GTDB): domain Bacteria; phylum Pseudomonadota; class Gammaproteobacteria; order Burkholderiales; family SG8-39; genus DAHVFK01. The sequence continues at coordinate 11,369 of JBAUTD010000236.1, read as the reverse complement.
TACCATTCGGAAATTGCCCCATGAATACGAGGAAAGAGAAGAAGATGATGGTCCCCCAGCGACAATCCACCTTAGTCTTCTATCGGGACGGCCGCAGTACGAGGCTGAACAAGTCTCCCGCACATAGCCAATGAAGGCGGCGATCGCGCTCGCCATCGCCGTCGCGCTTTCTGGGTGCGCAAGCGAGCCATGGGACAAGACCGATCGCGTGCTCGGCTATACCGCGCTCGGCGCTGCCGTCGCCGATTGGGGCCAGGCGCGCTACATCGCCGAGAATCCCGGGAAATATCAGGACAAGAACCCGTTCCTGGGACAGCATCCATCGCGCGCCAAGGTCGATGCGTACTTCATTGGGGCGATCGGCGGCGGCTACTTGCTCGCGGACGCGCTGCCAAGCCGGTATCGGAAGCTCTTTCTTGGCGGAACGGCGGTAATCGAAATAAGCGTCGTGCACGACAACCGGGCGATAGGGGTCGGCTTCAGCTGGTAGGTAAGAGGATAGGAGGAGGGTCGAATCGAACAAATCGGAGAATTTGTTCGATCCGACCCTGGAGAATTCGCGCGAATTCGCTTAGCGATTCCAGCCGAAGGCAGGATAATCGTTGCGTTAGCCCGGGCTCGCAAGGAGGAATCCGTTGCGCCTACCCCCGGATGCACCCGAAGCGGTACGTAAGGAACGCAAACGATTGCTCGTTCTGATCGCGCTCGGGACCATCGCCGTCACGCTTGCGACCGTACGCTTCATTGTCGGCCTGAAGGACCCGTTTGCCGGCATTGGCCTTCACACGATCAACGCACGGGGAGGCGTCGCCGCACAGGCATCGGCCGCTTCTCCCGCGGCCAATTCCCAAGTCCCGGCAGTTCGAACGCCAGTGCGGGAACCTCAAGTCCGGCCCCCACCGCCCGTAGCACGCCATGCACCAGAGGCGCAACCGCTCATCGCGGCGCCGCGGGTAGATTTCGGCGTTCAGCTTGCAGCGTTCCGTCAACAGGCTCGTGCAATCGACTTTGCGCAGCGGGCCACGCGGGCCGGATTTCCCTCGTCGGTTGAACGTGCAAAGATGACCGACGGCACTTCGGTCTTCAGGGTGCGGGTCGACCAGGTGCTCGAAGAAAAGGACGCACGCGAGCTTGTCATCGTCCTGAAGACAAGAATGCCCGATGTACGACCGATTCTAATTCCGGTTAGGACAACAAGATAATGCGCGCCTACACCAAATCAGTGCACCGGAGATCGTATATTGCACCGTGCCGGTGCCTATTTTTCTCTATTGCGCCGCTGGCGTTAGTGCCGTTTGGGCGCTACCATTGACTCCGCCCGTATCAGATCGGGACCAGGCGCCAATGTTCGTCTTCGGCGCAAGGACAACAATAAGACAAGGGGGATGAAGTTTCGAGTCGGCGACGACTCGTTGACTGAATACGCGACGCGGACTTGTTGCCTACGCGTCGCGACGTTGCGAGGGGGAAGTCATGAACGTGCAACGGATCGTGGCTAACGTCAGACAAGACCGTCGGTCTTGTCAAAATCTGAAAAGTCCCGTGTTAAACATTTTGAACTCGATTGACCCTCGTGGGCTCGAGATGAGACCGTTTGCGCATTGGGCGATCGACGTGAATACGAGCAATTTTTCTGGTTCCGCGGGCAATCGGACTCGATCCCGCTTCTCTCTGTCCGCCGAAGAGACAGCGAGGTATGTACGCATCGTTTCGCAATCGCAAGCGATTCGGCGCCACGTGGATCTGTTCGCCTGGCTGATGGGCGAAGTCCAGCAATTTCTCCCGCACGAGATCTTCATTTCGGCCTGGGGCAGCTTTGCAAACTGGGATCTGAGACTCGACGTCATTTCGGCGCTCCCCGGCGTACGCACCGAGCAGCTGCTGCGCCACTCGATCGACGACGTTCTCAGGGTCGCACACCAGAAATGGATCGAAGGCGGCCGGCAACCGCTTCTATTCAATGCCAGGGAGGCGCTGCAATCGATGGAGGGCGGCGCGAACTCGTTCTACGCATCGATGCGCGAAATGCGCTCGATGCTAGTGCACGGCATCCGCGACGAGCGCGGCGGCCATGAAAGCCTTTACATCGCACTGAATCGGGGTTCATGCACCAAGGGCGGCTGCAGGGACCGTTTCCTTTCTCTCGTCGACTCGCTGATGCCGCAGATTGACATCGCCTTCCGCAGAATCGCCGCTTTCCCGCTCGGCGGAGCCGTGTCTCAACCGAACAAGGCCCCCCGCGCGCGCGGTATTGCAGGGCACGAATTGAGCTCCCGTGAGCAGGAGATCTTGGGTTGGATCTGCCAGGGCAAGACCAACGTTGAGATCGCGGATACGCTGAAGATCAGTCCATTTACCGTCAAGAACCACGTGCAGCGGATCTTCAAGAAAATCGGCGTGAGCAGCCGCATGCAGGCGGCGACCAAGTACAGCGCGGCGCTCAGCGAGCTCAGAAAATATTTTGAACTCAGCGAAGGCACCGGCTAGACGGATGGATAGCCCGCCGTGACACCACTCGTGACGCCAGTAATGTTTCGCAAGGCCGGCCGCATGTCGCTCGGGCGTGACCGGCTTCTCAATCTTGTCGAGATTGCGCTCGAGCCTATCTTGCTGGTGGCTGCGCTGTGGCTGAGCGCAGTTCTGGCTTCCGATACGATATCCGCGCCGATCGTGATCCTCGCGATCCTCGTCTTTGCGTTGACCTTCCCGGGCGCCGCGCGGCTCTCGCAGTCCACGCTGAAGAGCATCCGCAATATCCTGATGGGCTGGCTCACTCTAGCGGCGCTGCTTGCCGTATTCGGCGACGCGAGCGGCTACCTGTTGTACTTCAATACGCAAACGCTCGTCACATGGGCCTGGTTGGCGCCGGCGGCCGCGGTCGGAGGACACGTCACGCTTCGTCTGGCAGCTCCCTTGATTCGAAGCGCACAGGGAGGGCCGAGACGCGCCGTGGTGGCGGGCAAGAACGAGCAGGGCGTCGAGCTCGCAAAGCGGCTCGCGTCCGATCCGTACAACAATGTGCGGGCAACCGGGTTCTTCGAAGATCGTGCGCCGAGCCGATTGTCGCACAACAACGAATTTCCGGTGCTGGGCAAGCTCGCAGAACTACCGGCCTACGTCAAGCGCCATCACATAGACATCATCTACCTCTCACTTCCGATGGCCTCGCAGCAGCGTATCGTCTCCTTGCTCGATGCGCTGCGCGATACGACGGCCTCCATCTTTTTCGTCCCGGACATCTTCGTGACCGAGCTCATCCAAGGACGCATGGACTCGGTAGGCGGGATCCCGATCGTCGGCGTATGTGACTCGCCTTTCTCCGGTCCGGACGCCATTATCAAGCGAGGAAGCGATATCGTGCTCTCGCTGTTGATCCTCGCGGCGATTTCCCCGCTGCTGCTGCTCATCGCGCTCGCGGTGAAGCTCACCTCGCGCGGACCGGCGATTTTCAGGCAGACGCGATACGGTCTGGATGGCTCCAGGATCACGGTGTACAAGTTCCGCACGATGAGGGTCCAGGAGGACGGCGAGACGATCAAGCAGGCAAGCAAGGGCGACGAGCGGGTGACTCCGCTTGGGGCATTCCTGCGCCAGAGCTCGCTTGACGAGCTGCCGCAATTCGTCAATGTGCTGCAGGGCCGGATGAGCATTGTCGGCCCTAGGCCGCACGCAGTGGCCCACAACGAGCTGTACCGGAAGCTGATCAAGGGTTACATGCAGCGCCACAAGGTCAAACCAGGCATCACGGGCTGGGCCCAGGTCAACGGCTTGCGGGGCGAGACCGAAGCGCTCGACAAGATGAAAGCGCGCGTCGAATACGACTTGGACTACGTCAGGAACTGGTCGTTGCGTCTTGATCTGTTCATCATCGCCAAAACCGTGTGGGTGGTGCTCAAAGGCGTAAACGCCCACTGAACCCGGTGGCACGAAGGCAAGGCGCGATGGGAGTGGCGGCGTGAATCGTAGTGAACTGCCGGAAGACGCCGCCTCGCTCCTGCACGACAGTTTCTACTCCACGGTCAGGCGACGACCGGAAAAGATCGCGCTGATTTGCGGCGACAGGCGATACCGTTACGCCGAGATTCACCAGTCCGTCGACGCTCTGGCGGCCCATCTGCAGCGGCGCGGCGTGCGGCGTGGAGACCGAGTCGCGATTTTCCTCGACAACGGCTTCGAGGCAGTAGTGAGCATCTATGCCGTGCTCCGAATCGGCGCGGTGGTGATGCCGCTCAATCCCCATACCAAGCGCGAAAAACTGACTTATGTTCTCGACGACTCGAGCGCCAGCGCACTGCTGACGCACGACCTGCTTCGCGGCGCCTGGGTCGGCGCGCTCGCCCGCAATCGGACGGTCCACACCTGTCTCGTCCTGGCGGCCGACGCTCCGCTCGCCGACGAACGATTCGTTCACTTCGAACAAGCGGCGTCCGGCGGCGCCAAACCCGCCGACGTAGCACTGATCGACCAGGACCTGGCCGCCGTCGTTTATACATCGGGTTCGACGGGCGACCCGAAGGGGGTAATGCTTACGCATCTGAACATGGTGTCGGCTTCGCGCTCGGTCAGCGCCTACCTCGGCATCCGCGAGTCTGACGTCATCCTCTGCGCCCTGCCCCTGGCCTTCGATTACGGTCTGTACCAGATCCTTATGGGGTTCAAGGCCGGGGCGAGCGTAGTTCTCGAGCTCGGCTTCGCGCTGCCAGCGAAGGTTGTCCAGCTGATGGCGCAGGAGCGGGTGACGGTGCTGCCCGGGGTACCCACGCTGTTCTCGCAGCTGACGCATTTCCGAGCTCTGCCGAACTTCGATCTAGGGTCACTGCGCATGATTACCAACACGGCCGCCGCGCTCCCCGAGCAACAGATCCGCGCGCTTCGGCGACAGTTTCCGCAAGCTCGCCTGTACTCGATGTACGGCCTCACCGAATGCAAGCGGGTCACCTTTTTGCCGCCCGAGCAGCTCGATATTCGGCCTAACAGCGTCGGTCGCGGCATGCCGAACGAAGAACTATGGCTGGTTGACGAGGCCGGCAATCGCCTGCCTCATGGCTCTGTCGGCGAACTGGTCGTCCGCGGCAGTCACGTCATGCGCGGATATTGGCGCAAACCCGAGGAAACGGCGAAGCGCCTCAGGCCCGGTCCCAATCCGGGGGAACGTGTCCTGTATACAGGCGACATCTTTCGCACTGACGAAGAGGGCTACCTCTATTTCGTCTCGCGTAAGGACGATGTCATAAAGAGCCGCGGCGAGAAGGTCAGCCCGCGCGAAGTCGAAAATGCGCTGTACAATTTGGACGGGGTCCACGAAGCGGCCGTCATCGGCGTGCCGGACCCTCTTCTCGGCCAAGCGATCAAGGCATTCGTTGCCCTGCGGCCGGGCTTTCGCTACACGGAGAGGGAAGTCATCAGGCACTGCCTGTCGCGCCTGGAGAATTTCATGGCGCCGAAGCACGTTGTCTTCATCGATGCACTTCCAAGAACCGAGACAGGAAAAATTACCAAGACGGGGCTTGAATAATGCCGCACCATCGGCTTCAGCGTCGGGAACGAACGGAGACTGCCTCGATGGAGCCGATCAAGCAACAGGTGCGCACCTATATAGTCGATAACTTCATCGTTGTCGGCGCAAGTTCCGAATTCCAGGATGAGGACTCGTTCATCGAGCACCATATCTGCGATTCGACGGGCTTCCTGGAACTGATCGGCTTCATCGAGGAAACGTTCGGGATCAAGGTAGAAGACGAAGAAATGGTGCCCGAGAATCTGGACAGCCTGAACGGCATCGCGGCATACATCGCGAAAAAGCGCGTCGATTGAACGGGACGAAGGCGGTGCGACGTGAAGACCGGCCCGCGCTGACCCCGGAAGTACTGAGACTCGACTGCGGGGCCGAGGTCGAGCGCATTGCGGCGGGCATGATTCGCATCGTTGGCGAGCGCTTGCGCCGGCGCGGCGCGATCGTGGCGCTGTCCGGCGGCGTCGACAGCTCGGTGTGCGCGGCGCTCGCGGTGCACGCATTCGGACCCAAGAAGGTGTTCGGGCTGCACCTGCCGGAGCGCGAAAGCTCCGCATCGAGCACGACCCGGGCCCGCCAGGTCGCCGAGCAGCTCGGAATTCCCTGCGAGACCGAGGACATCAGCGCGACGCTGGAGGCGATCGGCTGCTATCGCCGGCGCGACGAAGCGATCCGCCGCGTCTTTCCGGAATATGACGAGCAATGGAAATCCAAGATCACGATTGCCGGAGGCACTGAGGGGCGGATCAATTTCTTCAAGCTTGTCGTCGAATCGCCGGACGGCCAAATCAGCGCGGCGCGCCTGCCGCTGCGCGAATACCTGCAGATCGTGGCCGCGACGAACTACAAGCAAAGAATTCGCAAGGCGGTCGAGTACTTCCACGCCGATCGGCTGCATTACGCAGTGCTGGGAACCCCGAACCGGCTCGAGTACGACCAGGGGTTCTTCGTCAAGAACGGCGATGGCGCGGCCGACTTCAAGCCCATTGCTCACCTGTATAAATCCCAGGTCTACGCTCTGGCCCGCCATTTCAGGCTGCCAGAGGAAATATGCGACGCCTCGCCGACCACCGACGTCTACACCATGCGCCAGAATCAGGACGAATTCTATTTCGCTCTTCCTTACGACAAGATGGACATTGCGCTATGGGCGCACGACCATGCCGTGCCGGCGAACGAGCTGGCAATCTGCCTCGGCACGGACGAGAAGCACGCACGCTTCATCTATCGCGACATCGAGAACAAGCGTGCTGCTACCCGCTACCTACACGCCCGCGCGGCGCTGATCGATCGTCTGTCGGAAATCGACGATTGAATACCGCCGAGCGAGTAGCCGCCTGTGTCGAGCGCCTCGCCGGTGCGCTCCACGTCTTGCCGGACAAACCGGAGGAAACGCCGGAAGCGGCGCTTTGCGCCTTGGCATACCTGGCCGGCGGCAATCCGGTGTCGGTCGCAGCGGCGAGCGTGCTGCCGCTGCCGCCGCTTGACGCGGACGCGCTCGACCGGCTCGAGCAACTTGTGGCGCAACGGCTCACGGGTGTGCCGTTGGCGCACCTGACGGGCAGGCAACGGTTCATGGGGCTGGAGCTCCTGTCAGGGCGCGAGGCACTGATCCCGCGCAGAGAGACCGAGCTGCTTGGCTGTGCCGCGCTGGAAGCGCTGCGCGAAGTCGCGCGCCGGAGCGACGCGCCGATGGTGATCGACGTATGTACCGGATCCGGCAACCTGGCCTTGGCGATGGCGTCCCATGAGCCAAAGGCGCGCGTGCTCGCGTCGGATCTCTCGCCGGACGCCGTCGCGCTCGCGCGAAGGAACGCCGTCCTGCTGAGCCTCCAAGAGCGGGTCGAATTTCGCGAAGGCGACTTGCTGGCGCCGTTCGACACGCCCGAACATCACGCGCAGGTAGACCTCCTGCTGTGCAACCCACCCTACATCTCGAGCAAGAAGGTAGACGGGATGCCGGAGGAGATTGCCCGTTACGAGCCTCGCATCGCGTTCGACGGCGGGCCCTTGGGTGTCAGGGTCCTGCAAAAGCTGATCGACGAGGCACCGCGATTTCTGCGTCGCGGCGGCTGGCTGGCCTTCGAGGTCGGCTTGGGTCAAGGTCCGGCCATCGTTCGCCGCCTGCAGCGCGCCGGTACGTTCAGCGACACCCGATCGGTACCGGATGACCAGGGACAGATACGCGCCGTACTCGCTCGGCGCTGACCTGCGACCTTATTCAAAGCATCAGTGCTTCGCGCGCCCCCGCCGGCCAGCGATCCAGCTGGATTCCGTGCGTTGCGAACAGCGCGACCGCCAGGCGATCCATGCCGAAAGCCACGCAGCCCGTGTGCGCAACTTCGCCCACCGGATCCGCGAGCGACCAGGTAAGACCGAAATGATCGCGGTGATTGTTGAAGCTCATGCACGCGGTCGGCGATTCCTCGGAGCGTACCGGAATCAGCAGTTCGAACTTGAGCGCTTGCTGCACCTGCGCAACTGCCTTCATCTGCCCCACGCGCCCGAAGAACGGGTCGCTCGCCTGCTCGATGCGGTGAGGCAGCCCCAGCGATCGGGCAAGATCCTCCGCGCGCCCCATCCAGCGCTCCCTGAAATCGACGATGTCCTGCGGCTTGCCGATGCGGACGAACTCTCGCATGCGGAATGACTGCAGCCGGTCCAGGTCGCGCGACGGCTCGTGTCGGAAGCAATCCGCGGCAACGTCGAACAACAGGCCGCCGGCCGGCACCGGGCCGCGCGCCGCAGCGATCGGATAGATCGGGTAGCAAGCCGCCGGCGAGAGCACCAGGTCTGCGGGCGAAAGCGACGTCGTCCAGTCGCCGCCCTTCTCGAACCGCCCTACGGCCTGGTTGATCTCGCTTTCGGTCCCGTGCAATGCGCAGACGCAGCCGAGCAGATTCGGAAAGCTCTTGAGGTAACCGGATCGCTCGAGCTGTCCGCGGCTCATTACGGGGGGGAAGCGGAATACTTCAGCGCCCGGCTCCCGCAGGCGGTCGACCAGCGCGCTCAGGCGCTCCATAACGTGTTCGTAGAGCGCGGTGCGGGCGTAGACGCCGTCAACTCCCATAGGCCGGAACAGCGCGCCCGAGATCGCGTCTAGACGATCGCCCCCGTTGCGCTGGGACTGGACGGAATCGAGGCTGGTGGCGGAGGTCATAGTTGGGTCAATCCCTCAGGCGCTTCGGCACACCGCTGAGCAACGCGGCGGCGGACATGTTGGACAGAATGCGATCGTTGCTGATCATCAACGGCGAGGACAGGATGTCGCGCAGCTGCCGTCCGATGCTGAATTCGCTGTCGTTGCGGTACCCCGCCAGGCCACAGGCGCGGTACGCGCTCATGACGGTCGTCAGCGCCTGTTCCGAGGCCTCGACCTTGAGCAGGTTCATCGTGGCCTGGAAATCGACCGCACCCATCGCGCGCTTATCCTGCGACGCGTGCTCGTAGCGCTCCAGCGCCGAGGAGACCAGGCCCCTAAGCGCACGAAGCGACGATTTGGCCTTAGTGAGGTGCGCAGCTCCCGGCGGAAGCTGGCCGCCCGACTTGCGCGATACCATGCGCACGAAGCTCTCGGCTCGCTCCACCGCGGCGCAGGCGACTCCGGTCCACGCGCCGGACCACATGAGGTGAGCAACCGGAATCATGGTCTCGGCGTGGATCCGCTCGTAGGGGTCGGGCAGGATCTGGTCCGCGCTTCCGGAAGCCCGCAGCATGAAGCCCGCGCTGCAGGTACCCCGCATCCCGAGCGCATCCCAGCCGATCTGCCGCTCGAGCGTGTAATCCTGCTTGAGAAAGACCACCAGCACCTGGTCCGACGAAGCCGCGTCGTCGGCACGGCGCGCCGTCGTCACGATGCCGTCCGCCGCCTCGCCGTAGGAAATGACCGTGGCGTTCCGCTCGAGCTCGATGCGCGCATCCTTGCGCGCGACCGCCGCCGCGCTAGAGCGCACGTTGCCGCCGCTCTGCCCTTCGGTGGTCGAGGATGCGAGCAGCAACTGCTCCGCTGCCATCTTGCGCATGACGTCCTGGTGCCAGGGGCTGCTGCGTCCATGGTGCACAACGCAGGCGACCTTGGTCTGGTGCATGGCATAGATCAGGGCCGTCGAGGAGCACGCCCGACCGAGCGCATAGCAGACATCGACCGTGTCGCCGATCGAGGCGCCCTCCCCTCCGAACTCCTCCGGAACCATGATCCCGAGCAGCCTCTCGGCGCGCGCCGCGGCGAAGGCTTCCGCTGGAAAACGGCCTTCTCGGTCGATCGCTTCGGCGTGCGCCGCCGCAACGGCGGCCACCGCTTCCGTATGCGAAGCAAGCGACGCCGAAGCGTCGCCGGATTCGATCTTCAGGGACTTGACCATGGTCATCTCGCTTGATCTCCGATTCTAGGTATGCGCCGCCGGGCGCAAAATAGTCCGAACGCACTATGGGTCCCGATCAGGGTTGCCATTGACAGGCCGGCCCAATTGCGACTATTACGTCTGCCGTAAACCAACCAACCGGTACCCCTCCCATTCCAATGCACGCTCGCCCCATCGACGAGATCCGCAGCAAGGTGACCGCCCTTATCGCGTCGATCCTCGCCGGCAACGAGATCGATCGGAACTTCTCGCCCGAGGACAGCCTTCCGGACATCGGCCTGACCTCGGTCGACATGGTCAACCTGATGCTCGGCCTCGAGGCCGAGTTCGACATCACGATTCCGCAGGACGACATCACGCCGGAACATTTCCGCTCCGTGACGACGATCGAGGTCCTGATCGCGAAGGTCCTTGGCGCGGGAGGGCACGTATAGCTCCGTCTACCGGGCAGCGGCAAGCGCTTGGTCGATGTCTTCGATGATGTCGTCGACGTGCTCGATACCGATGCTCAGACGGATCATCTCGGGCTTGACGCCGGCGAGGCGCATTTCCTCCGCCGACATCTGCCGGTGCGTGGTCGAGGCCGGGTGGCAGGCGAGCGACTTGGCATCGCCGATGTTCACCAGCCGGGTGATGAGTTTCAGCGCGTCGTAGAATGCCTTGCCGGCCTCGAGGCCGCCCCTGATGCCGAAGGTGAACAGCGACGACGCCCGGCCGCCGAGATACTTGGCGGCGAGCGCGTAGTGCGGACTATCCTCGAACCCCGCGTAGCTGACCCACTCGACGCGGGAATCTCGCCTCAGGAACTCGGCAACCTTGCGCGCATTTTCGACATGGCGCTCGATCCGCAGCGCGACCGTTTCTATCCCCTGTAGCAGCAGAAACGCATTGAACGGTGAAAGTACCGAGCCCAGCGTGCGCTGATACACGCTGCGGCAGCGCTCGATGTAGGCGCACGCGCCGAAGCGCTCCGCATAGACCAGGCCGTGGTAGGAACGGTCGGGCTCATTGAACATGGGGAACCTGCGCCGGTGGTCGGCCCACGGAAACTTCCCGCTGTCCACGATGATGCCGCCCAGCGTGGTGCCATGCCCGCCCAGGAACTTCGTCAGGGAATGGATCACCACGTCCGCGCCGTAGTCGATCGGGCGCAGCAGAATCGGCGTCGCAACCGTGTTGTCCACCACCAGCGGCACCCCATGGCGATGCGCAACCCTGGCCAGCGCCTCGATGTCGCAAATATTGCCCGCCGGGTTGCCGATGCTCTCGCAGAACACGGCGCGCGTGTCGTCGTCGATCAGCGGCTCGATCGCGTCCGCGCGGTCGCTTTCGGCGAATCGAACCGCGATGCCCTGGCGCGGCAGGATGTGGGAAAAGAGCGTGTGGGTCGTGCCGTAGAGCTGCGGAACCGAGACGATGTTGCCGCCCTGGTCGGCGAGATTGACGATCGAGAAATGCGAGGCCGCCTGCCCGGTGCTCACCGCCAGCGCGGCGAC
>JBAUTD010000235.1:0-3033 GCA_049582045.1 Burkholderiales bacterium | reverse complement strand
CGACGCGCGTTTCCTGAGTGAAATCAGAACATATCACGGCAAACGCGAAATTCGCCGCTTTTTCGAAACCTTCATCGCCTCGCTCCCGCCCGGGGCGATCAGGCACTTCTCGCTGCGCACCCTGCGTACCGAGGGCGAAATGGCGTACATCACCTGGAGCGTAGGCGACCTGGTGCCGCTTGGCACCGACACTTTCGTCGTCCGCGACGGAAAGATCGTTTCGCAGACCTTCGCGATGCACCCGCCGGCAGCGGCCTAGCCGCGCCGCGACCCGACCAAGGAGCCTGAAATGCGTGCAACCTTCTCTTTCCTCTACGGCCTGGCCGCGTACGCGGCCTGCCTGGGGGCCCTTCTCTACCTCATCGGCTTCAGCGGCAACGTCCTCGTGCCGAGATCGGTCGATAGCGGCGCTAGCGCGACTCTGGTCGAAGCGCTGTGCATCGACGTGCTCCTGCTGAGCCTGTTCGCCGTGCAGCACAGCGTGATGGCGCGCCAGGCGTTCAAGCGCGCGTGGACGCGGATTGTTCCAAAGACGGTGGAGCGGAGCACGTACGTGCTCGCGACGAGCGTCGTGCTCGCTCTTTTCTTCTGGCAATGGCGGTCGATTCCGGCACCCATCGTCTGGCAGGTCGGCAACGCTGCCGCCGTGCAGCTGCTGTGGACGGCGTTCTGGCTGGGATGGATGCTGGTGCTCGTCAGCACGTTCCTGATCAACCATTTCGAGCTCTTCGGCCTGCAGCAGGTCTTCGCGCGAATGACCGGCCGCAAGATGCCGGAGCCGGAGTTCAGGACCCCGCTTCTGTATCGTTACGTGCGCCACCCCCTCTACCTCGGCATCCTGCTCAGCCTGTGGTCGGTGTCGGTCATGACGGCGGGCCATCTCCTGTACTCGACGGGCTTCAGCGCCTACATCCTGCTCGGCATCTGGTTCGAGGAGCGCGATCTCATCGCCCAATTCGGCGCGCGCTACCGCCGCTACCGCGCCGAGGTCGGCATGCTCGTGCCGCGCAGAAGCCGGCTGTGAGTGATATCGTCGCGCCGGGAGCGAACTCCATGAAAGCCGCGTTTGTCGTGTTCGACCGCATGACGTCCCTGGATTTCGTGGGGTTCTACGACCCGCTGTCGCGCCTGAAGTCGATGAAGATCATGGACGACTTCGAGTGGCGCGTCTGCTCGCCGACCCGACACGTCGTCGACGACCGCGGGCTTCGGCTCGAAGCCGATTCGGTCGGCGAGCCGCTCGGCGCCTACGACCTGCTCTTCGTCCCCGGCGGGTTCGGCACCCGGAGCCTGCAGCACGACAGCGGCTTTCTCGATTGGCTCAAGACCGCCCGCTCCGCGCCGCTCAAGGTCGCGGTGTGCACCGGCTCTCTCCTGCTCGGCGCGGCCGGCTTCCTCCAGGGCCGGCGCGCCACGACCCATCCGAGCGCCTACGACGAGCTCGCGCCCTACTGCTCGGAGGTGGTCCGGGAACGGGTGGTCGACGAAGGCGACATCATCACCGCGCGCGGCGTCTCATCGGCGATAGACGCCGGCCTGCACGTGGTGCAAAGACTGGCGGGCGCCGACGCGCGCGACCGGGTCGCCGCGCAAATGGATTATCCCTACCGATGGAATTAGCCGCTACGACAAGGAGTCGCCATGCTCGAACTCAGGCCGACCTGTGAGCACTGCAACAAGCCGCTGCCCCCGGCCTCGCTCGAGGCGCGCATCTGCTCCTACGAGTGCACGTTCTGCGCGACCTGCGTCGACACCGTACTGGGAAACGTATGCCCGAACTGCGGCGGAGGCTTCGCGCCCAGGCCGATCAGACCGTCGCGGAACTGGAAAGGAGACAACTATCTCGGCAAGGACCCGGCAAGCGCCAAAGTCAGGCACAGACCGGTAGACCCGGAAGCGCATGCCCGGTTCGCGGCGGAAATCAGGTCAATACCGCCAGAAGAGCGGTAAGCGCGTCTGATGGGTAGGCGCTAGGCGCTTGGCTCAAGCCCTCACGCTCGTTTGTCTTGCGGCGGTCGCCGGGCTGCTGTTCGCGGAGCGGTTCGCGCGGCCGGTGGCGTACGCGGTTTTCAAGCTCGCGGCGAGCTGTGCGTTCGTGCTGGTCGCGGTATCGCTTGGCGCGCTCGGCTCGGGATACGGGCGCTGGGTGCTCGCGGCGCTGGTGCTGAGCTGGGTCGGGGATGCGGCGCTGCTGTCGAGGAGACGGGGCGCGTTTCTGGCGGGGCTGGGGGCGTTTCTGGTTGCGCACGTTTGCTATGCGGCGGCGTTCCTCGTCGAGGCGTTTTCGCTCGTGCCGTTCCTGATCGCCCTGGCGCCCGCGCTTGCGTCGGGCGTTCCGATCCTGCGCTGGCTGTGGCCGCATCTCGGGGCGGGCTACAGGAGGCCGGTCGGCGCTTACGTCGCGGCGATCCTTTTCATGTGCGCGGCCGCGGCGGGGTACGGCGCGGCGACCGGCCTGTGGCGGGTGCTGCTCGGCGCGGTGCTGTTCGCGGCCTCGGATGTCGCAGTGGCGCGCGAGCGGTTCGTCGCGAAGGGCTTTGGGAACAAGGCCTGGGGGCTGCCCGCCTATTACGCGGCGCAGCTGATCCTGGCCTGGTCGATCGCGCCGGCCTGAGCGCGGCTAGACGCCTGCCGGGAGCTTCGAGGCCATCATCTTCCTGCGGTCGAAGCGCCTTCCGTCGGCGATGAAGCGCCCGTCGCCCACGGCGTGCAGCGTGCGCCTTTCCTTGCGCGCGGGGTCGATGTGGGCGGCCACGCCCTCCAGCACGACGATGTTGTGCTTCTTCACGATGTCGAACACCTTGCACTCGATATTCGCCAGGCACTCCTTGATCAAGGGCGCCTTGACGCGGCCCGCGCGCACCGGGGTCAGGTTGAAGCGCGCGAACTTGTCGGTGTTCTCGCCTGAGCAGGTGCCGATGCCGACGACCTTGTCGAGCATGTCGACCGTCGGGATGGCGATCACGCATTGCCGGGTCCTGCGCAGCGCCGCGTAGGAGTGGTTCCACTCGCCGGTGGTGAGGGCGAAGGCCG
>JBAUTD010000234.1:0-3039 GCA_049582045.1 Burkholderiales bacterium | reverse complement strand
AGGATCTCGACCGGGTTGGTGAGCCAGTGAAACTCGATGCCTTCCTGCTCCGCGTGGTGCACTTCCTCGGCGCGCGCCGGGCACTCGGTGCGCGAGCGGCGGTAGATGCAGTACACCTTCTCCGCGCCGAGGCGCTTGCACACGCGCATCGCGTCCATCGCGGTGTTGCCCGCGCCCACCACCGCCACCCGCCGCCCGAGCGGCAGCGGCGTGTCGTAGCTCGGGAACTCCTTCGCGCGCATCAGGTTGCAGCGCGTGAGCAGCTCGTTCGCCGAGAGCACGCCGTTGAGCGAATCCCCGGGGATGCCGAGCATGGTGGGGTAGCCCGCGCCGGTGCCCACGAACACGGCGTGAAAGCCGAGCTCGTCGATCATCTGCTCGATGGTGAACAGGCGCCCGACCAGCGTGTTGCACTCGAACTTGACGCCCAGCTTCTCCAGCCGGCCGATCTCGGCGTCGATGACCTCGTTCGGCAGGCGGAAATCCGGGATGCCGTAGCGCAGCACCCCGCCGGGCAGGTGGAAGGCCTCGTACACGGTCACGTCGCAGCCGGCCTTGGCCATGTCCGCTGCGCAGGCGACGCCCGCCGGACCGGAGCCCACGATGCCGACGCGGTAGGGGACGGGCTCGATATACGGCGCGCCGGACCAGCCCTGCGCGATCGCCGTGTCGCCGACCCAGCGCTCGAGGCGCCCGATCGCCACCGGCTCGAGCGACTCGCCCACGGTGCACACGCCCTCGCACTGGTTCTCCTGCGGGCACACGCGGCCGCAGACGGCCGGCAGCAGGTTGGTGTCGGTGAGCACGTCGTAGGCGCCGCGGAAGTCCTTCTGCCCGATTTTCTGGATGAAGCCCGGAATGTCGATGCCGACCGGGCAGCCGCTCACGCAGGGCTGCTCGGGGCACAGCAGGCAGCGCTCGGATTCGCGCAGCGCGTCTGCCTCGCTGAAACCGCAGGCCACCTCGGAGAAGTTCTTGACCCGCTCCTCGGGCGCTTGCTCGCGCATCGGCGTGCGCTCGCGCGGAATAGTGCGGATCGTCTTCTTCTTTGCCATTCAGCCTCCCTGCACTTCGTCGAACGGGTCGGGCAGCACTTCCTCTTCGGCGCGCGGCCGCGCCGGCGCGGCGGCCATGCGGCACGATTCCGACCAGCGTTGGGCGGCGGCCTTTTCCTGCTCGCCGAAGCGCCGCAGCCGCGTCATGAGGTCGTCGAAGTCGACCAGGTGGGCGTCGAAGTCCGGCCCGTCGACGCAGGCGAATTTCACCTCGCCGCCGATCTTGACCCGGCAGCCGCCGCACATGCCGGTGCCGTCCACCATCAGCGGGTTGAGGCTGACCATGGTCCTGACCTTGTGCGCCCGGGTCGCCTCGGCGCAGCCCTTCATCATCACCGGCGGGCCGATGACGACGAACTCGTCGATGTCGGCGTGCTCGCGCAGCGCCTTCCTGATTCCGGCGGTGACCATGCCCTTGATGCCGGCGGAGCCGTCGTCGGTGCAGACGATGAGCTCGTCGCACACGGCGCCGAACTTTTCGTCCCAGAACATGAGCTCCTTGCTGCGAAAGCCCACCACGCCGATCACGTAGGCGCCGCTTTCCTTGTAGGCGCGGGCCTGGGGATAGACCGGCGCCACGCCGAGCCCGCCGCCGACGCAGACCACCTTCTTCGCGCCGCCGATATGACTCGGGAGGCCCATCGGGCCGGTGACGCCGTACAGGTGGCTGCCGAGCATGCACTGCTGCTGCATCTCGCGCGTGGTCTTGCCCACGGCCTGGATCACCAGCGTGATGGTCCCTTTGGCGCGGTCCCAGTCGGCAAGGGTGAGCGGGATGCGCTCGCCCTCTGGATGCGACATGACGATCACGAACTGGCCGGGCCGCGCCGCCTTGGCCATCGCCGGATGGCGCACCTCGAGCAGATAAGTGACGTCCGAGAAATCCTCGCGCGCGACGATTTCGAATTGCTGCATCGCCCCCCTCCCTCAATGCGGCACTGCGTCCCGGCGGATGGCCTTGCGCCGCCGCGCCTCGGATTCGAACTCCTCCAGATCGGGATCGAGCGCATTGCGCGCCGAGACCATTCCGACCGGCTCGCCGTTCTCGATCACCGGAACGTGGCGAAAACCGTTCTCGTGCATCAGGATGAGCGCGTACCCGAAGCTTTCCTGCGGCGACACGGTCACGGGCGCCGGCGTCATGACCTCGGCCAGGCGGGTGGTCTCGACGTCGCGCTGCGCGGCGATGACGCGGAACACGGCGTCGCGCTCGGTGAAGATTCCGACCAGGCGCTTGCCCTCGACCACCATGACCGCGCCGACCTTGCTCGCCGCCATCAACTTCGCCGCCGCGGCCACCGTGGTGTCGGGCGCGGCCAGCACCAGCCGCTTGCGCTCCATCACGTTTCGTATCGGTTCGCTCAGCATTGCGTTCGTCGATTTCCGGTAGCCGTGGCCAGAGGCTATCTGGTGGGACTCGAGTCATCTTGACCGTTGTCAAGAGTCGCGTTGCCGGGCGTCGGGGATCCGAATTCCTTGCTTCGGGTCAATAACGGGGCCACCATTGGAGCGTCGCGGCAGGCAGCGACGGGAGGCGCGCAGGATGGACCTCGAATCCGCCGAACGACCGGGCAGCGCCTGGGTGCGGGCCGAGCGGCTCGAGGCGGCGCTGTGGGTGGTGAGCCTGTTCTGGGGCGCGCTGGTGCTGGCGATGGCGGTCCTGACGCCCGTGTCGTGGCTGGCGCTGCTGATCTTGTCGCCGATCTCTCTGGCCGCCGGCCTCAGCCTGTCTTTGCTGCTGCGCAGAATTGTCGCGCGGCGCTGACGGCGGACGTGAACTAGTCGGCATTTGCGGCGCGGTGTGACAAGTCTCCTGGCGGGTCGCGCACGGCGGGGCGAATATTCGCCCGTCCTTACTTATCGTTCGCCGTTCAGGGGGAGCACATGAGGCACAAGACGAACAAGCGCCTGATCCGCGCCGCGGTGGCGGCCCTGCTGGGGTCGATCGCCGCGGCCTGCACGACCGTCCAGCCGCCGCCCGCGC
>JBAUTD010000233.1:0-2408 GCA_049582045.1 Burkholderiales bacterium | reverse complement strand
CCTCCGGCCTCGGCGCAGGGCGCGCGGGCGGCCTGAGCGGGCGCGCTCAGATCCCCAGGTTGGCCTGCCAGTAGGACTTGATCGCGGCGATCGTGCTCGGCGGCAGCGGGCCGAAGGCGAGCGACTTGGCCATGCCCTGGCCGTGCTCGAAGCCCCAGTCGAAGAACCTGACCACTTCCTCGTTGGTCGCCTTGGGCGCGTCCTTGCGCAGGATCTGCCAGGTGCAGCCCGAGATCGGCCACGACGCGGCGCCCGGCTGGTCAGTGAGGATCACGTAGAAGTCCCTGGCCTTGCTGAAGTCGACGTTCGCTGCGGCGGCCTGGAAGCCCTTCAGGCTCGGGCTCACCACCTTGCCGGCGGAATTGACCATGCGCGCGGCCTTGAGGTGGTTCTCGATGATGTACGCGTACTCGACGTAGCCGATCGCGCCCTTGAGGTGCTGCACGTAGGCGGAGACGCCTTCGTTGCCCTTGCCGCCCACGCCGGTGGGCCAGTTCACCGAGGTGTCGGCCCCGACTTTCTCTTTCCACTCGGGGCTCACCTTGGACAGGTAGTTCGCGAAGGTGAACGTGGTGCCCGAGCCGTCGGAGCGGTGCACCACCGCGATCGCCAGATCAGGCAGCTTGAGATGCGGGTTGAGCTGCTTGATCTCGGGATCGTTCCACTTCGTGACCTTTCCGAGGTAGATATCGGCGACGACCGATCCCGAGAGGATGACGGCCCCGGACTTGATTCCCGGCAGGTTGTAGACCAGGTCCTCCCCTGCGATCGCGGTCGGGAACTGGATCAGGTTCGACGCCGCCAGCTCCTCGGAGGTGAGCGGCTTGTCGCTCGCGCCGAAGGCGACCGTGCCGGCCTTGATCTGCTGGATGCCGGCGCCCGAGCCGACCGACTGGTAGTTGACCTCGTTCTGGGTCTTCTTCGCGTACACGGTCGACCACTTGGCGACCAGCGGGTAGACCCAGCTGCTGCCGGCGCCGGTGATCGAAGTGCCTGCGTAGGCGCAGACGCTGACGGCCGACGCGAGCGCTGCCGCGGCGAAGCGCGTGAACGACGAAGATGGCATGACGTTGTCCTTTCCCGGTTCGTGATTTGGAGACGCAAAGCTACGCGCGGCGCATGACGCGCGCGTGAAGCTTTCCTGAGAAAGGTCTGACGCCTAGTAAGACTTGGGCAAGCCGAGCACGCGCTCGGCGATGTAGCTCAGGATCAGCTGCGGCGTGACCGGCGCGATCCGGCCCACGAGCGATTCGCGCAGATACCTCTCGACGTGGTACTCCTTCGCATAGCCGAAGCCGCCGTGGGTCATGATCGCCTGCTGGCAGGCATCGAAGCACGCCTCGCCGCCGAGGTACTTGGCGGCGTTCGCTTCCGCCCCGCAGGGCCTGCCCTGGTCGTACAGCCAGGCGCCCTTGAACACCATCAGGTTCGCCGCCTCGAGGTTCATCCAGTTGCGCGCGAGCGGATGCTGGATGCCCTGGTTCTTGCCGATCGGGCGGTCGAACACGATGCGCTCCTTCGCGTACGCCGCGGCGCGCTTCAAGGCGCAACGACCGAGCCCCACCGACTCGGCGCCGATCAGGATGCGCTCGGGGTTCATGCCGTGCAGGATGTACTCGAAGCCCTTGCCCTCCTCGCCCAGCCGGTCCTCCTCGGGCACCGGCAGGCCGTCGAAGAACACCTGGTTCGAGTCGACCGCCTTCCTGCCCATCTTCTCGATCTCGCGCACCTCGACGTACTTGCGGTCGAAGTCGGTGTAGAACAGCGTGAGGCCCGCCTTCGCCTGGGTCAGCACGAGGATCTTTTCCGCGACCTGCGCGGTGGAGATCCATACCTTCTGGCCCGTCACGAGGTAGCGGTCGCCCTGTTTCACCGCCTGGGTCTTGATGCGCCGGGTGTTCAGCCCCGTGTTCGGCTCGGTGACCGCGAAGCAGGCGCGCTCGCGTCCGGCGATCAGCCCCGGCAGCATGCGTTTTTTCTGCTCGGGAGTTCCGAACACCACCACCGGGTTGAGGCCGAAGATGTTCATGTGCACGGCCGACGCCCCGGAGAAGCCCGCGCCCGACTCGGCGATCGCCTGCATCATCACCGCCGCCTCGGTGATGCCCAGGCCCGAGCCGCCGAACTCCTCGGGCATCGCGATGCCGAGCCAGCCGTCCTTGGCGAGCGCCTGGTGCAGCTCCGAGGGGAAGCCGCCTTCCTTGTCTTTCTTGAGCCAGTACTCGTCCGGAAAGCGCGCGCAGATGCGCTCGATCGCCTCGCGGATCGCTTCCTGCTCGGGGCTGAGGCCGAAGTCCATCAGTGCGCCTTCACCGCGCCGGCGCGGATCAGGCCGGCGATCTGGGCGTCGTCGAAGCCGAGCTCGACCAGCACCTCGCGGCTGTGCTCGCCCGCGCGCGGCACGCCGC
>JBAUTD010000232.1:0-3859 GCA_049582045.1 Burkholderiales bacterium | reverse complement strand
CGCTACCGCTGGTACCGCGACCGCGGCTACCCGATCGGCGACCACGACCTCGCCAGGGAGGCGGCGCGCAGTGAGTGACGACCCGCGCCGGGAATTCAACCCGCTGATCCAGCGCGTCGACGCGCTGCTGCGCCGGCACCAGGAAGCGCCCAGGCCGGAGGAGGACGTCCCGGTGCTGACCGAGATCGTCGATCCGAAGGCCGCCCGCCCCGTGGGAGGCGTGGACCGGGCCACGGTCGAGGCGCTGGCCGAGGAGCTGGAGAATGCGGTGCTGCTGCGCCTCGCGCCCGAGCTCGACCGCGTGTTCGAGGAACGCCTCGCGGGTACGCTGGGCGACATGCTCGAGCAGGTGCTGAACGGCATGCGCGCCGAGCTCGCGGCGAGCGTGCACCGGATGGTGCGCGAGGCGATCGCCGTATCGGTCTCGCAGGCGCTCGGCGAGTCGCCGCAGGATTCCAGTCAGAAGTAGACCGATGTCCCTCGACAAGAGCTTTGATCCGGGAGCGGTCGAACGGCGCTGGTACCGGCGCTGGGAGGACGCGGGCTGGTTCGCCGCCGGCGCCGAGCCGGGCAAGCCTGCGTTCTGCATCCAGCTGCCGCCGCCGAACGTCACCGGCGTGCTGCACATGGGGCACGCGTTCAACCAGACGATCATGGACGCGCTCACGCGCTACCACCGCATGCGCGGCGACAACACGCTTTGGCTGCCGGGCACCGACCACGCCGGGATCGCGACCCAGATCGTGGTCGAGCGCCAGCTCGAGCAGCAGGGCACTGACCGCCACGACCTCGGTCGCGAGGGCTTCGTCGCCAAGGTGTGGGAGTGGAAGACCCGCTCGGGCTCGACCATCACCGAGCAGATGCGGCGCATGGGCGATTCCTGCGACTGGAGCCGCGAGTACTTCACCATGGACGAGAAGCTATCGCGCGTGGTGGTCGAGACCTTCGTGCGGCTGCACGAGCAGGGGCTGATCTACCGCGGCAAGCGGCTGGTGAACTGGGACCCGGTGCTGCTCACCGCGGTGTCCGACCTCGAGGTCGAAAGCGAGGAGGAAGACGGCCACCTGTGGCACATCCGCTACCCCGGCGAGGGCTTCAGCCTGACCGTCGCCACCACCCGCCCCGAGACCCTGCTGGGCGACGTCGCGGTAATGGTCCACCCGGAGGACGAGCGCTACCGGGACTACGTCGGCAGGGAGGTCGAGCTGCCGCTCACCGGGCGGCGCATCCCGGTGATCGCCGACGAATACGTCGACCGCGAGTTCGGCACCGGCTGCGTCAAGGTCACCCCGGCGCACGATTTCAACGACTGGCAGGTCGGCCTGCGCCACGGCCTGCCGCAGATCGCGGTGCTCACGCTCGATGCGCGCATCAACGACAACGGGCCCGAGAAATACCGCGGCCTGGACCGCTACGAGGCGCGCGACCGAATCGTGCACGATCTCAAGGCGGCGGGGCTGCTCGAGTCGGTCAAGCCGCACCGCATGGTCGTGCCGCGCTGCGGCCGCACCGGCGCCGCGGTCGAGCCGATGCTCACCGACCAGTGGTTCGTCGCCATGTCCAAGCCCGGCGCCGAGGGCAAGTCGATCGCCCAGCGCGCGATCGAGGTGGTGCAGCAGGGCGAGGTGAGGTTCTACCCCGAGAACTGGCTCAGCACCTACTACCAGTGGATGAACAACATCCAGGACTGGTGCATCTCGCGCCAGCTCTGGTGGGGCCACCAGATCCCGGCCTGGTACGACGACGCGGGCAACATCTACGTTGCTCATACTGAAGAGGAGGCTTCTAGAAAAGCAAGAGGAAAGCGGCTCACAAGAGACCCCGATGTACTCGACACTTGGTTCTCTTCTGCTCTCGTGTGCCACTCGACGCTCGGCTGGCCCGAGCCTCAAGGGCCGGACAAGCTCGCCTACCAGCTCTACCTGCCCTCCTCCGTGCTGGTGACCGGCTACGAGATCATCTTCTTCTGGGTCGCGCGCATGATCATGATGACGACCTGGTTCACCGGGCGCGTGCCGTTCCGCGACGTCTACATCCACGGCATCGTGCGCGACCACGAAGGCAAGAAGATGTCGAAGTCCGAGGGCAACACGATCGACCCGGTCGACCTCATCGACGGCATCGGCATCGACGCGCTCCTCGAGAAGCGCACCACCGGGCTGCGCAAGCCCGAGGACGCGCCCAAGATCCGCGCGCGCACCCAACAGGAGTTCCCCGACGGCATCCCCGCCTTCGGCGCCGACGCGCTGCGCTTCACCATGGCCGCCTACGCCACGCTCGGGCGCAACGTCAACTTCGACTTCAAGCGCTGCGAGGGCTACCGCAACTTCTGCAACAAGCTGTGGAACGCGACCCGCTTCGTGCTGATGAACACCGAAGGACAGGACTGCGGGCTCGACGAGCGCGCCAAAGTTTCGCTAAGCGCGTGGGATCGCTGGATCATCAGCACGCTGCAGCGTACCGAGGCCGAGGTTGCACAGGCCTTCGCGGAGTATCGCCTGGACAATGTCGCCAATGCCATCTACCGCTTCGTGTGGGACGAATACTGCGACTGGTACCTCGAAGTGGCGAAGCGCCAGCTCGCCGAGGGCGACGAATCCGAGCAACGCGGAAGCCGCCGAACGCTGGTTCGCGTTCTCGAAGCGGCGCTGCGCCTTGCGCATCCGGTGATCCCCTTCATCACTGAGGAGCTCTGGCAGAAGGTGGCGCCTCTGGCCGGCAAGAACGGCGAATCCGTCATGCTCGCTCCCTATCCGAAGAGCCAACCGGAAAAGATCGACGAAGCCGCCGAGCAGGATATCGTACTGGCGAAGAGCGTAGTCAATGCGGGGCGCAATCTGCGCAGCGAAATAAAGCTCGCGCCGCATGAGAAGGTTCCTTTCTACGTTACGGCAAACCCGAGTCCATCGACGACCAGTGCCTTCATCACGCTAGTCCGCCCGTCAGAGCTGCGCGTCGTGGACGCGCTCCCTGCGCTCGACGCACCAGTTGCCGTGGCGGGCCCGCATCGCGTGATGCCGCACGTCGAAGTCGACGTTCCAGCCGAGATCGCTCGCCTGCAGAAGGAGATCGCGCGAGTGGAAGGCGAGATCGCCAAGGCGCGCGGCAAGCTCGGCAACCCCTCGTTCGTCGAGCGCGCGCCTGCCAAGGTCGTGGCGCAGGAGCGCGAGCGCCTGGCCGGCTTCGAGGCGACGCTGGGCAAGCTGCGCGAGCAGCTCGACAAGCTCTCCGCGCGCGCCTAGGCGCGGCTCGCCCGTGGCCCTGCCGCAAAGCCTGCGCGCGTTCCAGCACCGGAACTACCGGCTGTATTTCTTCGGCCAGGGCACCTCGCAGATGGGCACCTGGATGCAGCTGATCGCCGTCAGCTGGCTGATCTATCGCCTTTCGGGCTCGGCGTTCCTGCTGGGCCTGGCGGCCTTTGCGCTGCAGATCTCGTTCCTGGTGCTTGCGCCGGTGGCGGGGGTGCTGGTCGACCGCATGGTCAAGCGCAAGGTGCTGTACGTGACCCAGGGTACTGCGCTCGCGCAGTCGCTGGTGATGTTCGGGCTGGTCGCGAGCGGGCGCATCGAGGCCTGGCACCTGGTGCTGGGCAATTTCGTGCTCGGCATCGTGAACGCCTTCGACAGCCCGGCGCGCCAGTCCTTCCTGGTCGAGCTGGTCGGCGGCCGGCAGGATCTGCCGAACGCGATCGCGCTCAGCTCCGGACTGATGAACGGCGCGCGCTTCGTCGGACCGATGATCGGCGGGGCCGTGATCGCCACCGCCGGCGTGTCCTGGGGCTTCGGCCTGAACAGCCTGTCCTACCTCGCGGTGCTGGGCGCGCTGGCGGCGATGCGCACTTCGCCGCGCGCTCCCGAGC
>JBAUTD010000231.1:0-5291 GCA_049582045.1 Burkholderiales bacterium | reverse complement strand
GGTCTGCCCGCCGCCACGGCGTCGTTTCATCTCGCGCAGCTCGCCCGCGCCGGGCTGCTCGCCTCGCGCGCGCAGGGGCGCTTCGTCATCTATTCGGCGGATTTCGAGCGCATGAACGAGCTGCTCGGCTTTCTGACCCAGAACTGCTGCGGAGGCGAGTCCTGCGCGCCCGTTGCGCAACCGGTGAAAGCCATGAAAAGGAAGACATCATGAAACGCCTGCACGTGCATCTCGGGGTCGCCGACCTCGAAAGCAGCATTCGCTTCTATTCCGCGCTGTTCGCCGCCGAGCCGAGCGTGCGCCACGCCGACTACGCCAAGTGGCAGCTCGAGGATCCGCGCGTCAACTTCGCCATCTCGACCCGCGGCAAGACCCCGGGGCTCGATCATCTCGGCATCCAGGTCGAGTCCGCAGAGGAGCTGAAGGAAATCGAAGGCCGGCTGGCGGGCGCCGAGCTGCCCGCGCTCGCGCAGACCGGCGCCGCATGCTGCTACGCCAAGTCCGACAAGCACTGGACGCTCGATCCGCAGGGCGTGGCGTGGGAATCGTTCCACACGCTGGGCCAGATCCCGGTGTTCGGCGCGGACAGCCGCGACGCGGGGCAGCCCGCCGAGGGCGGATGCTGCGCGCCCAAGCGCGAATCTCTCGAGCCCACGGGCGCCAAGCGCGCCTGCTGCGGCTGAAGCGACGATGGACGCACGCGTCTACAACGTCTTGTTCCTTTGCACCGGCAACTCGGCGCGCAGCGTCCTGGCCGAGGCGCTGCTGAACCACTACGGCAAGGGGCGCTTTCGCGCCCACAGCGCGGGCAGCCACCCGACCGGCAAGGTGAACCCCTTCACGCTCGAGCTGCTGCGCAGGAACCATCTTCCGACCGACGGCCTGCGCAGCAAGAGCTGGGACGAGTTCGCCGTTCCCGGCGCGCCGCGGCTCGACTTCGTGTTCACGGTATGCGACCAGGCCGCGGGCGAGGCCTGCCCGTTCTGGCCCGGCCAGCCGATGACCGCGCACTGGGGCGTCGAGGATCCCGCCGCGGTGCAGGGCAGCGACGAACACAAGCGCCGCGCGTTCCTCGATGCCTTCCGCACCCTCGGCGCCCGGGTGCGGCTGTTCGCGAGCCTGCGGCCGGAACTGCTTGAGCGCAGCGCGCTGCAGGCCAAGGTGCAGGAGATCGGCAAGGCGGGCAGCGAAGCGAAGGCCGACTGAGCATGAGCTTGTTCGAGCGCTGGCTCACGCTGTGGGTCGCGCTGTGCATCGTCGCCGGCGTGATCGTCGGCCAGCAGCTCCCCGGCCCGGTTCAAGCGCTCGGGCGCATGGAGCTCGCGCAGGTCAACGTTCCGGTCGGGCTGCTGATCTGGGTGATGATCATCCCGATGCTGGTGCGAGTCGACTTCGGCGCATTGCACCGGATCCGGGAGCACGTGCGCGGCATCGGCGTCACGCTGGTCGTCAACTGGCTGGTGAAGCCATTCTCGATGGCGCTGCTCGGCTGGATCTTCATCCGGCACCTGTTCGCGCCCTGGCTGCCCGCAGGCCAGATTGACAGCTACATCGCCGGCCTGATCCTGCTCGCCGCAGCGCCGTGCACCGCGATGGTGTTCGTCTGGAGCCGGCTCTCCAACGGCGATCCGCTGTTTACCCTCTCGCAAGTGGCGCTCAACGACACGATCATGGTGTTCGCGTTCGCGCCGATCGTCGGGCTGCTGCTCGGCATCTCGGCGATCAGCGTGCCGTGGGACACGCTCTTCACCTCGGTGGTGCTCTACATCGTGGTGCCGGTGATCGTGGCGCAGCTGGTGCGCCGCCGTACGCTCGCGCGTGGCGGCGAGACTTCTCTGCAGCGCCTGCTCGAGCGCCTGCAGCCTTGGTCGACGCTCGCGCTGCTCGCGACGCTGGTGCTGCTGTTCGCCTTCCAGGGCGACGCGATCATCGCGCAGCCGCTGGTCATCGCGATGCTGGCGGTGCCGATCCTGATCCAGGTGTTCTTCAACTCGGGGCTCGCCTACCTCGCCAACCGTGCCCTGGGCGAGAAGCACAGCGTGGCCTGCCCCTCGGCGCTGATCGGCGCGAGCAACTTCTTCGAGCTCGCGGTCGCCGCCGCGATCAGCTTGTTCGGCTTCGATTCGGGCGCCGCGCTCGCCACCGTGGTGGGGGTGCTGGTCGAAGTCCCGGTGATGCTGATGGTGGTTAAGATCGTCAACGCGAGCGAACGCTGGTACGCCCGCGGCGCGCGCCAACCCCGCGTTTGACACGGGTCAAGATCGCGCCCGCGACGAGTGCCAGACTGAGCGGTATGTCGAACCCCGAAGCGAAGCCCCTGACTTATGCGGTGCGTACGCGCCGCATGGATGCGCTCGGCAGCGAGGCTTCCTGCAAGGAGGCGCGCCTCACGCTCGATACCGGCATCGCGGGGCGCAGCGACGCCTTCAATCCCGCGGAGCTGCTGCTCGCCGCGCTTTCGGCATGCATGATCAAGGGCATCGAGCGCGTCGCACCGCTCATCAAGTTCGAATATCGCGGCGTCGAGGTGCGCCTGGCGGGCGTGCGTCAGGACGCGCCGCCCAAGATGGCGCGCATCGACTACGAGATCCTGGTCGATACGGACGAGCCCGAGCGCAAGCTCGAGCTGCTGCACGAGAACGTGCGCCGCTACGGAACCGTCTTCAACACGGTGGCGCCGGGAACCGCGCTTGGCGGGACGCTGCGTCGGCGCACGCAAGGAGATTGATACGACTGCGTCCCACAATGCCGGATATTTTCCCGATCGGAACTTGACGGGCCGCTGGATCGCCGGTCTGGCCGCGGCCGGGGCCGTGTGGGCGCTCGCCTACCTGCAGCTTCCGGCCTTCGCCGATGCCATCGTCGGCCTGCTGGGCCTGAGCCGCGCTACGCGGCTGGGCGAGGCGCTGCACTTCTTCTTCTACGACACCCCGAAAGTGCTGCTGCTGCTCGCGGGCATCGTGTTCGGGATCGGCGTCATTCAGACCTTCTTTTCCCCGGAGCGCACTCGCCTGCTGCTTTCCGGCAGGCGCTTGGGGGCGGGCAATGTCATGGCCGCGAGCCTGGGCGTCGTCACGCCGTTCTGCTCGTGCTCGGCAGTGCCGCTGTTCATCGGCCTTTTGTCCGCGGGCGTGCCGCTGGGCGTGACCTTCTCCTTTCTGATTTCCGCACCCATGGTCAACGAGGTCGCGCTTGTACTGCTCTTCGGCCTTTTCGGCTGGAAAGTGGCGGCGCTCTACCTGGGACTGGGGCTGCTGGTTGCGATCGTTGCAGGCTTCGTCATCGGCCAGCTGCGGATGGAGCGCCACCTGGAAGACTGGGTGCGCGCGATTCTGGCCGGCGAAGTTCCGCGCGCGGTCGGGGAAACTTTGAGCTGGCCGGAGCGCTTCGGCGCCGGCATGCGCCACGTCAAAGAGATCGTCGGCAAGGTCTGGCCCTACGTGATCATCGGCATTGCGCTGGGCGCGGCCATTCACGGCTATGTGCCCGAGGATTTCATGGCCTCGATCATGGGCAAGGGCGCGCCGTGGTGGTCGGTGCCTGCAGCGGTCGCGCTCGGCGTACCGATGTACACCAATGCGGCGGGCATCATCCCGATCGTCGAGGCGCTGCTCGGCAAGGGCGCGGCGCTGGGCACGGTGCTCGCCTTCATGATGAGCGTGATCGCGCTATCCGCGCCCGAGATGGTCATCCTGCGCAAGGTGCTCAAGCCCAGGCTCATCGCGGTGTTCGTCGGCGTGGTCGCCGGCGGCATCCTGCTGGTGGGCTACGTGTTCAACCTGCTTCTCTGAATAAAGGAACAGTCATGAAAGACATCAAGGTGCTCGGCACCGGCTGCAGCAACTGCAAGAGCACGCTCAAGCTGATCGAAGAGGCGGCGAAGGCGGGGGGCGTCGAAGTGCGACTGGAAAAAGTCGAAGACCTGAAGGACATCGCGGGTTACGGCATTCTTAGCACGCCGGGCGTGGTGATCGACGGCAAGGTGGTGCACGCGGGCGGAGTGCCCAGTCGCGAGAAGATAGAGCAGTGGCTGAACGCGGCTTGAGCGGCCGCTTTTCTCTGCCGGCACTTCTATACGGTCAGACCCGGAACAGCTCCGTAGCGACCGCCGTTGCGCAGGCGTCCCGCTTCGAACGCTTCGTCGAGGCTCAGAACGAAGGCTGACGACGGCAGCTCGCGGCAAGCGCCCGCCAGCTCCGCCGTGCAAAAGAAGTGCACGTGACTGCAGAAGCTCGCGACGACGTCGCGGCGCATCGCGCTAGGCTCGGGCAGGACGAACGAAAGCGCGAGGTCGGCCGGAACCGGCGCTTCGAGCGCATCGGGCCCGACGCTCAATTGCACCGGAGCGCCCGTCGCGCGGCAGATCGAGTGCACGTGAGCCCTTACGCCCAGCAGCGCCGGAAGGAACAGCGTATCCCAGGCGCACCACCCGTAGAGGTCGCGCTCGCCGAGGCGCATCCTGTGGCGCGTCGGCACGATCGTCAGGCCCCAGTAGCCGATGATCCGCTGCAGCTCGTCGCGTCGGACCGCGGGCCAGCTCTCCAGCCGGCGAGCCACATCGTCGCCGTCCGCCTCGACACGTTCGGCAAGCGCTTGCGACGTGACCGGCTCGCCGCGCGCCAGCTCGCGGTAGAGCGCGAGCGAAAGCTGCTTCTCGAACTCGTCGAGCGCGGGATAGGCGGCGAGCACGTGTTGCGCCAGGCTGCGGGCGCGGCTTGCGCTTGCCCGCTGCGTGGCCTGGACCGCCGGGCAGGGGACGCTGCCGTAGCTGCAGAATACGCAGCAGTCGCCGTCTTTCGGCTTGACGCGCGCGCCGCACGCCGGGCAATCCCAGAAGAACAGGCAGGCGTCAGCCGGCATGCGCTCGAGGCTCGCGTACCCGCAGGCCGGGCAGGTGAGGGTGCTCTCCGGCCGAATCGCCTCGCTCATTGCGGCGCGCGCGCTGCAAGGGTGTGGAAACGCTTCAGGGTTTCGCCGGGCGCAGGGAAGTCCTCGTGGCGCGACAGCAGCACTTCCCAGCCGGCGAGCGCCTCGTCGAGCTCGTCGCTTGCGAACAGGCAGTGGGCCTCGGGGTCGAACATTTCCGTGTAGGTCGTGCCCTCGACCAGCACGTTGACGGCGATCAGGCCGCCGGGACGGACCGCTTCGCGCATGCGCGCAAGCAGGCCGCGCGCGTCCGTGCAGGAGAGGAACATCAGCAGGCCGATCGACACCACACAATCGTAGTCGCGCGCAGGGACATAATGGCGCAGGTCCGCGCCGTGCGCCTCGAGCGCGAGCCCGCGCCCGGC
>JBAUTD010000230.1:0-2381 GCA_049582045.1 Burkholderiales bacterium | reverse complement strand
GGCCGAGCGCGCGCCGACGCAAGCGACCGGCCGAGGTGCGTCGGTGCGGTTCGACGTCTCGGGGGTGCGAGTCGAAAACGCCAGCCTTAGCTACCGGGACCGGCAGAGCGGACAGACGGTGCAAGTCAGCGGCTTGCAGCTGCGCACCGGCCGCATCACGAGCGGCGTGCCGGGCAAGCTCGAGTTCTCGGCCAAGGTGATGAGCGACAAGCCTGCGCTCGACGCCGGAATAGAGCTGTCCACCGGCTACCGCTACGACGCGGGACGCAGGCTCGTCGCGCTGGACGGACTTTCGAGCAAGCTCACCCTTGCCGGGCCGGACCTGCCCCAGAAAAAGCTGACCATCCCGCTCGAGGGCTCGGCGCAGATCGACCTCGGCAAGCAGAGCGCGCACGCGGATCTCGCCGCCAAGCTCGACGAATCGAACATCCGCGCGAAGCTCGGCGTCGAGGGGGCCGAGCCGCCCTCCTACAACTTCGACGTCGAGATCGATCGGCTGAACGTCGACCGCTATTTCCCGCCTGCGGGCGATAGCAAGGGCGCCGCCGCGCCGGCGAGCGCGGAGAAAAAAGGCGCCGCCGCCGGCGATATCCCGGTCGACCTGTCTGCGCTCAAGGGGCTGCGCGCGCGCGGACGGTTGCGCATTGGCGAGCTTCAGGTGCAGCGCGTCAAGCTCTCCAAGGTGGCGACCGACGTGCGCATCGCCGACGGGCGGGCCGAGATCGGCCCGCAATCGGCCAGCCTGTACCAGGGCACTCTTGCGGGCGCGCTCACGCTTGACGCCAACGTGCGCCGCGTCGCGCTGAAGGAGAAGCTGAGCGATGTGTCGATCGGGCCGTTGCTGGCGGATCTCATGCAGCGCGAGATCCTCACCGGTCGCGGCGAGGTCGCGCTCGACGTCAATGCCACGGGTGCGAGCGTCAACGCGCTGAAGAAATCGCTCGCCGGGAGCGCGCGGCTGGCATTGCGCAACGGGGCGATCAAGGGCGTCAATCTGGGCGAGTCCCTACGCAAGGCACAGGCGCTGATCAGCTCGAAGTCCGCTCAGACGCTGAGCGCCGACCGCTCGCAGCAGACCGACTTCAGCGAGCTCTCGGCCAGCTTCGCGATCCGCAACGGCGTTGCCCACAACGATGACTTGAGCGCCAAGGCGCCGCTGTTCCGCCTCACGGGCGCGGGCGACATCGACATCGCCGGCGAACGTATCGACTACCGCGCCAAAGCCGCGGTGGTCGGCAGCGCCGAGGGGCAGGGTGGCAGGGAGCTCGACCAGCTGCGCGGCCTGTCGGTTCCGGTCCGCATCGCCGGGCCGTTCGACGCGCTCAAGTACGAGATCGACTACAAAGCAATCGCGACCGAGACTGCGAAGTCTCGCGTCAAGGAGAAGCTGCAGGACAAGCTACGCGGCCTGCTGAAGCGTTAGCGCAGCGGCAGCGACTCCTCCACCAGCGCCGCGAGGTATCCCGCGCCGAGCGGAATGATCCCGTCGTTGAAGTCGTAGCCCGGATTGTGCAGAAAGCACCCGGTCTGCCCGCCGCCCTGGCCGAGCCAGATGTAGGCCCCGGGCCTTTGCTGCAGCATGTACGAGAAGTCTTCGCCGCCCATGGTCGGGTCGGCGTCGCGCACGACGTTCTCCCGGCCGAATATTTTCTCGCCGACCGTGGCGGCGAACTCGGCTTCGCGCGCGGAGTTGATCGTCGCTGGGTAGCCACGCTGATACTGCACCTCGGCGTTGCCGCCGAGCGAGCCGGCGATGCCGGCGACGATCTGCTTGATGCGCGCTTCGGCCAAGTCGCGCGTTTCCGGCCTGAAGCTGCGCACCGTGCCGATCAGCGTGACCGAATCCGGCAGGATATTGAACGCGCCGACCTGGCTGGTCTGCATCGAGCAAACGCTTATCACGAGCGCGTCTACCGGATCGATATTGCGGCTGGGGATCGACTGCAGCGCAGTGATGATGTGTGCGCTTAGCAGCACCGGATCGACCGTAAGGTGCGGCATCGCCGCATGCCCACCCTTGCCGCGCACCGTGATCTGGATCTCGTCGGTTGCGGCCATCATCGCTCCCGCGCGCACGGCCATCTTGCCCGACGGCAGGCCCGGCCAGTTGTGCAGAGCGTAGATCTGGTCGGCCGGGAAGCGCTCGAACAGACCTTCCTGGACCATCTTCTGGCCGCCGCCCCCACCTTCCTCCGCCGGCTGGAAGATGAGGTACGCGGTGCCGTCGAACGCGCGCGTGGCGGCCAGGTAGCGGGCGGCGCCGAGCAGCATGGTCGTGTGGCCATCGTGGCCGCAGGCGTGCATGCGTCCCTCGTGGCGCGAGCGGTACGGCAGGCCGGTCGTTTCGCGAATCGGCAGGCAGTCCATGTCCGCGCGCAGAC
>JBAUTD010000229.1:0-2270 GCA_049582045.1 Burkholderiales bacterium | reverse complement strand
GGCGTGGTCGTAGGAGGTGGTGCGCCCGCGCAGCGCCGCGACCAGGTCGTCGGCGATCGCGATCGCGAGGATCGTCAGGCCGAGCGCCATGCCGCTTTGCGGGATCCACAGCGGCACCGCGACCAATCCCTGGGAAACGTCGTTGATCTGGTACGAGGTGAGCGTCATCGCGCAGGCGTACCAGGCGAACATGCCGACCATGAACGCCGCGCTGGCGAGCGAGACCAGCTCGAGCGCGCGCCGAGGGCCGCCGCGCACGTGG
This sequence comes from Burkholderiales bacterium, assembly GCA_049582045.1. GTDB lineage: Bacteria > Pseudomonadota > Gammaproteobacteria > Burkholderiales > SG8-39 > DAHVFK01. The sequence goes on along the minus strand of JBAUTD010000229.1, from coordinate 2,008 downwards.
TGCAGCAGCAGCGTCATGCGGATGTGCTCGTTCGCGCGGAAGGTCCAGGCCAGGCCGAGGAACGACGTCGCCGCCAGGCTGAAGCCGGCGAAGTCGTCGTACGACGAGGCCGGCAGCCCGATTTCGCGGCCGACGATCTGCATCGCGGTGAGCACCGCGATCGCCACCAAAAAAAATCCGGCCAGGAGGCCGGATCCCAAGTAGAGCAGGTCGAGCGCGCGGCGCATCGCCTCCGGTCCCGGACGGCTACTTGCCGTGATAGGCCTTGAGGATCGCCTCGCCCTCGGCGCCGGCTTTCTTGGCCCACTCGTCGGCCATCTGCTTGCCGATCGCGGCGAACTCGGCCTCAAGCTTCCTGGACGGCTTGACGATCTTGATGCCGTGCGAGGCCATGGTCTTGACGTAGTTCTCGTTCTCGGATTCGCTGGTCTTCCAGCCGCGCGTCTCGGCCGCCGCGGCCGCCTTGCGCACCGCCTTTTGCTCCGCGGCGGGCAGCTTGTGGAACGCGGCCTTGTTCACCACCACCATGTTCTGCGGCAGGAAGGCCTGGGTGTCGTAGTAGTACGAGAGGTAGTCCCAGGCCTGGCTGTCCACGCCGGTGGCGCCCGAGGTGATCATCGCGTCGACCAGCCCGGTCTTGAACGCCTGCGGGATGTCGGGCACCTGGACCGTGGTCGGGGTGGCGCCGATCAGCTCGGCGAAGCGCGAGGTGACGGGGCTGTAGGTGCGGAACTTGATGCCCTTCAGGTCCGACAGCGAGCTGATCGGCTTCTTGGTGTAGATCCCCTGCGGCGGCCAGGGCACCGAGTACAGCAGCACCAGGCCCTGGCCATCGAGCTTCTTGCTGATGATGGGGCGCGCGATATGCCACAGCTTGCGCTCCTTGGCGTAGCTGTTGGCGAGGAAAGGGTTGGAGTCGAACGCGAACAGCGGCGATTCGTTGGCGAGCACCGAGATCAGCAGCTCGCCGATCGGCACCTGGCCGGTCTGCACCGCGCGCTTGATCTCCGGATGCTTGATCAGCGACCCGCCCGAGTGCACCTGGATCTCGAGCTTGCCGCCGGTCGCCTTGGCGACGTCGGCGACGAACTCGCGCACGTTCTTGGTGTGGAAGTTGCCGTCGGGATAGGGCGTGGGCATGTCCCACTTGGTCTGCGCCTGCGCAACGCCGAACACGGCGGTTGCGGCGAGCGCCGCTGCGAGCTTGAGTTTCATGGGGTGTTCTCCGAAGCGGTTCGTTCGATCTGGAAGACGTGCCGCGACATGATCGGCCAACGCGAGCGAAGCTGTCAATCCGCTATCGTCCCGCCCCGGGCGGGACGATCGTCGGGTTGCGGCGCATGCGGATGTCCTCCAGCCGGCGCGCCAGAGCGTCTTCGATGTCGGGCTGCACCGGCACGATGTAGAAGGTGTCGTTCTCGACGGCATCGAATACGAGTCCGGCGATCGTTTCCGGCCGGAAACCCTGCTTGAGCAAGCCGCGCACCGCCTCGCGCCACATCTGCATCTGCGGGGTGGGCGCCCCGGCCGGCGCCACGGGCTTCAGGTCGTCCGGGCGATTGCGCTCCGATTCGATGATGCCGGTGTCGACCCAGCCGGGGCACAGCACCGAGACCGAGAGCTTCGCATTGCGCGCCTTCAGGTCCTTGTAGAGGATCTCGCTCAGCGCCACCACGCCGTGCTTGGAGACGGTGTACGGCGCGCCGGTCGGGCCCGTCACCAGGCCGGCGGCCGAGGCGGTGTTGACGACGTGGCCCGCTTCGCCCTGCTCCAGCATGCGCGGCACGAAATGGCGGATGCCGTGCAACACGCCGCGGAAGTTCACCCCGAGCACCCAATCCCAGTCCTCCAGGGGCAGGTTCCAGACTCCGTCGGCGCCCGCGCCGCCGCCCACGCCCGCGTTGTTGCACAGGACGTGCACCTTGCCCCAGGCGTCGAAAGCTGCGGCGGCGAGGCGCTCGACGTCCTGCTCGCGCATGACGTCGGTGCGCACCGCGATGACTTCGGC
>JBAUTD010000228.1:0-3491 GCA_049582045.1 Burkholderiales bacterium | reverse complement strand
CGCGAGCACGGTCTCGCCCATCGCCGCGACCATGCCCGGGTCGACCAGGCGCGCGAGCGGCACGCCGTGCGGCAGGCTCGGGTCGGCGAGCAGGCCGTCCACGCCCATCCACAGCGACTGGATCAGCCTGAGCTTCGGGAAGGCGCCGAGCGCTCCGGCGGGCGGCTTCGCCACCAGCGCGACTTCGATCGCGGCAGGGTCCGGAATCCCGGGCCAGACGTGAACGCGCGCCGCGGGTAGCGCCGCGCGCAATCCCGGCAGCCAGCGCTGCGGGTCCTCCTCGGGTGCGACGAACGCGACCTCCATGCGGCCTCCAGTGCGAACGCCGCGCGATGGTAGCATCGCGCCGGGGCGAGCGCAGACGAGGAGGAAGGCATGACGATCCGCAATTTCAGCGAGGACACGCTGACCGCCGAGGTGCTGCGGCGCATCGAAGGCGCGCCGAACGCGCGCCTGAAAGAGGTGATGACGAGCCTGGTGAAGCACTTGCACGCTTTCGTGCGCGAGGTGCGTCCGACGCCGGAGGAGTGGTTCACCGGCATCAAGTTCCTCACCGACACCGGCCACTGGTGCGACGACAAGCGCCAGGAATTCATTCTGATGTCGGACACGCTCGGCGTGTCGATGCTGGTGGACTTCATCAACTACGGAAAGACCGCCAACGCGACCGAATCGACCGTGCTCGGGCCGTTCTTCGTCGAGGGCGCGCCCGACATGCCGCTCGGCGCGAACATCGCCAAGCCGGGCACGCCGGGCGAGCCCTGCGACGTGAGCGGCAGCGTTTCGGGTCTCGACGGCAAGCCGGTCGCCGGCGCGCTGCTCGACGTGTGGGAAGGCGGAGGCGACGGCTTCTACGACGTGCAGAAGAGCGAAGGCACCAACCTGCGCGCGCGCTTTCGCGCCGGCGCGGACGGCAGGTTTCACTTCAGCTGCGTCAGGCCGGTGAGCTACCCGGTGCCGCACGACGGGCCGGTGGGCAAGATGCTCGCCGCCACCGGCCGCCACCCGATGCGTCCGGGTCACCTGCACTTCATGATCCAGGCGCCGGGCTACGAAAAGCTGGTGACGCACCTGTTCGTGCGCGGCGACGAGTTCCTCGATTCGGACGCGGTGTTCGGCGTCAAGGACTCGCTCGTGATCGACTTCCGCAGGAACGGCTCGGGCGTATACGAAGCGAGCTACGACTTCGTCCTGAAACCATCGGAGAGCAGGCAATGAGCGTCGAACGGGAAATCCTCGCGCTGGAGGACAGGCGCTGCGCGGCGATGACGGGGCGCGACGCCGACGCGCTCGCGGCGATGCTGCACGACGAGCTGGTGTACACGCATTCATCGGCGGTGGTGGACGACAAGGCGAGCTACGTCGAGGCGATCCGCAGCGGCAGGACGCGCTACCACAGCATCAAGCGCAGCGAGGAGCGGGTGCGCGCCTACGGCGACACCGCGTTCGTCAGCGGCCGCGCCGAGATCGAGGTCGACGTCAACGGCCAGCACAAGTCGCTGCGCCTGCGTTTTCTCGACGCGTGGACGCGCACGCGCGAGGGCTGGAAGTTCGTCGCCTGGCAGTCGACCGCGATCCCCCAAAAGTAACCGTTATCGTTCTCTTCCTGACGCAAGGTTTACGTAAGTAATTGATTCGTTTGATTTAAATTAAAGCCCCTGCAAGGTCGGTGCGAGACACTCGCTAGGACTTCAATCCAGTCCTAGGGAGACGACCATGAAGCAAGGCAAGTGGAAATCGCTCATCGCGGCGGTCGCGATGGCATCGAGCGGGCTGCTGCTCGCGCCCGGCAGCGCGCAGGCGGTGCCGAGCTTCGCGCGCCAGACCGGCATGGCCTGCGAGGCCTGCCATACCGTGTTTCCGGAGCTGACGCCCTTCGGGCGGCGCTTCAAGCTCAACGGCTACACCGTGGACAACCTGCCGCAGGTGAGCGGAATCACGCCGAGCAAGGAGCAGACTCTCGCGCTCAACCAGCTGCCCCCGCTGTCGTTCATGTTGCAAGCGTCGTACACCGGGACCAAGGCCGCCTTGCCGGATTCCGCGCTTCCGGGCGAGCTGGCAAAGAACGGCCAGGTGCTGTTCCCTCAGCAGGCGAGCCTGTTCTACGCCGGCAAGATCGCGCCCAACTTCGGCGCTTTCGTGCAGATGACCTACGACGGCACCGCAGGTCAGTTCGGCTGGGACAACACCGACGTCCGCTACGCGCAGACCGCGAATAACAACCTGCTGTGGGGAGTCAGCTTCAACAACAACCCGACGGTGCAGGATCTGTGGAACACCACCCCGGCCTGGCAGTCTCCGTTCGATCAGCGCAGCGCCACTGCGCCGAGCCCGAGCGCAGCGACCATGATCGACGGCGGGCTGGCCGACGCCGGCGTCGCGGGCCTCAGCGCTTACGTCTACCTGAATAACTCGATCTACGGCGAGCTGGGCATCTACCGCTCGGCGCCCGCGGTGGCGCTGGTCGACAGCACGAGCAGCAACGTGGTGAACGGCAACGCGCCGTACTGGAGGATCGCCTACGAGCGTCAGTGGGACCGAAACTCCTGGCAAATCGGCGCCTACGGCGTCGACGCCAAGCTGTTCCCTGGGGGTGGCGCGGCGCTGTCGGGCCCGACCAACCGCTACAACGACGTCGCGTTCGACACGCAGTACCAGTACATCGGCGACGAGCACCTGCTGTCGGTCATGGCCACCTACATCAAGGAAAAGCAGACGCTGGATGCCAGTGCACTCGCGGGTGCGTCAAACCCGAGCGACGATCTGAAGACGCTTAGGATCGGTGCGAGCTACTACTACCATCGCAAGTACGGCGCCGCGCTGGGGTACTTCTCGACCACCGGCTCGGAGGACGCGCTGCTCTACGCGCCTACCGGCACGGCGGTGACCGACTTCGCCAACAACAAGCCCGACAGCAAGGGCTGGACGGGCGAGCTCGACTGGGTCCCGTACGAGAACACCAAGTTCGCGTTGCAGTACACGATGTACAACAAGTTCAACGGCGGCGACACCAACTACGACGGCATGGGCAGGAACGCGAAGGACAACAACACGCTCTACCTCCTCGGCTGGATCAACTTCTAGGCAATCGACCATGAAAAAAATCATCGCAATCGCAGCGGGCGCCCTGCTCGCATCGGCCGCCGGCGCGGCGCTCGCGCAGGCGCAGCACAGCGAGCAGGACGCCAAGGCGCTCGCCAAGGACGTGTGCTCGGCCTGCCACGGCCCGGAGGGTCACAGCATCTCGCCGGTGTTCCCGCGCCTCGCAGGGCAGCAGCCCGGGTACATCATCGTGCAGCTCGACGCGTTCCGGAACCATACCCGCGGCGACCCGAACGCCCGGGCCTACATGTGGGGCATGGCGTCGCAGCTCTCGGACGAGACGATCAAGGAGCTCGCCAACTACTACGCGGCGCAGAAGCCGGCAAACGGCGAGCCGGGCGCTCCGGGGCTGATGGCCGAGGGCAAGAGGATCTTCACCCAGGGCATCA
>JBAUTD010000227.1:0-1596 GCA_049582045.1 Burkholderiales bacterium | reverse complement strand
GCTCGGTGCCGCGCGTCGATGCGGCCGCCGCAGGCGCGCTGCACGGCATCGTGCGGCGCTTCTGGCCGCACCCGCGCTTCGGCGCGCGGATCGGGTTCTCGGTGTTCATCGGCTACCTGTACCACATCGGCCTGGCGGTGATCGTATTCGCCTATCTGCCTCACATCGAGTTCATCCGCAAGCTGATCGGCGTGGGCTGGCCGGCGCTTCCCGCGCCGGTGACCTACTTCGCCGGCGGGGTCACGATGTTCGCGCTGCTGATCGCGCTCATGCTGAGGCTCACCGACCCGGTGAAGCGGCTGCTGTCGCGGTTCGACGATTACTTCAGCTGGCTGGTGATCTTCCTGCCGGTGGCGACCGGAATGGCGGCGTTCGACACCGCCGCCGGCGGCTACAACCAGAGCTATATCGCAGTGCACCTGCTGACGGTCGAACTGTTTCTGCTGTGGTTCCCGTTCGGCAAGCTGATGCACGCGGGACTGGCCTTCTGGTCGCGCGGGATAACGGGCGTCAAGTACGGGCGCCGGGGAGCGATGCCATGAGTCTCGAAAGCAACCGTCCGGCGCCGGAGCGCGTCGCGGCAGCGATGAATGCGTTCGTGCGCGACTTCACGCGCGAGGCCGCGGTGCACATGGACGCCTGTATCCGCTGCGGGCACTGCGCCCAGGCCTGCCACTTCTATACCTCGACGCTCGATCCCAAGTACACCCCGATCAACAAGCTCGAGCCGTTTCTGCACGCCTACCGGCGCACGACCGCGCCGTGGGCGCCGCTCGCGCGCCTGCTCGGCGCGGAGAAGGAAGTCACGCTGGGCGAGCTCGAGTCCTGGCAGGAGCTGATCTACGACGCCTGCACGATGTGCGGGCGCTGTACGCTGGTGTGCCCGATGGGGATCGACATCGCGGCGCTCATTTCGCGCGCGCGCCACGGCATGTTCGCCGCCGGCCTTGTTCCCGAGGATCTGCGCGCCGCGGCCGAGCGCGCCGAGAACGAGATGAGCCCGCTCGGCGCGACGCCCAAGGTGCTCAAGGAGCGCATCGACTGGCTCGAGGACGAGCACGGCATCAAGATCCCGCTCGACCTGCCGCAGGCGGACGTGCTGGTGACGTTCTCGTCGGTCGAGATCATGAAGTACCCGCACTCGCTGGTCGCCGTGGCGAAGGTGCTCAAGCACGCGGGCGAGAACTGGACCGTCTCGACCAAGGGCTACGAGGCGACCAACTTCGGCATGCTCTCGGGCAACCGCGACTGGCAGCACGACATGAGCGAGCGCATCATCGACGCCGCAATCGCCTGCAAGGCGAAGACCGTGGTGCTGCCCGAGTGCGGGCACGCCTACGGCGCGCTCAGGTGGGAGGGCGCCAACGTGCACGGCGCGGCCTTGCCGTTCGAGGTGCTGCACATCTCCGAGTACCTCGCGTCGCTCGCCACGAAGGGCAGGCTGCGGCTCAAGCCGCTCGCGAAGTCGCTCACTTTCCACGATCCCTGCCAGGTGTCGCGCCGCGGCGGCGCGTCCGAAGCGCCGCGCGAGGTGCTCGCCGCGCTGGGCGTCGAGCTGCGCGAGATGGCCGACCACGCGGACGCCGCGTTCTGCTG
>JBAUTD010000226.1:0-2144 GCA_049582045.1 Burkholderiales bacterium | reverse complement strand
AGCTGATGCGCGAGGAGCGCGGCGCCGGCGAGGTCGACCACGCCGCGGCGCGCGCCTGGCTCTACGAGCGCGTCTCCGAGCAGGGCATCTGGCGCGACCAGCACTGGCTCGCCGACCTGGTGCTGGCGATGGCCTACGTCACCTACTTCCGCGCCATGACCGGCGGCGTGCTCGGCTCCGACTTCACCCGCGCCAGCACGCCCGAGGAGCAGCTGCGCAAGCTGCTCGGCCTGGACGCCGCGGGCGGCCGCCCGCGGGTCAGGAAATCCGCCGCAACGATTCACTAGGAAACACGCATGCCGATTCACGAGAAGTCGCTCATCGACCCCAACCAGGTCCTGTCCGCCGAGAAGCTGGTGATCGAAGGCGTGGACGTGTCCGGACACTGGAACACGATGATCCTGCCGCGCACGGTGGCCGACTACGATCCGGAGTTCCAGAAGAAGATCAAGGCCCTGCCGGGCGGCGAGAACGTGCACCGCTGCTGGCAGTGCGGCTCGTGCACCAACGCGTGCACGATGTACGCGATCAACACCGACTTCAACCCGCGCTACTGGATCTACTGCACCAACCTCGGGCTGCAGTCCGAGATCGTCAAGGACAAGGACATCATCTGGCAGTGCGTGTCGTGCAACAAGTGCACCAACATCTGCCCCAAGGACGTCAAGCCCGAGGGCGTGATGAAGGCGCTCTCGCACTGGCTCGAGGCCGAAGGCCATACGCCGCCGTCGAAGTCGACTCAGTTCGACCAGGAGTTCACTCGCCAGTGCCTCGAGCGCGGCCGGATCGAGGACTCCGAGGTGATGTTCAATTTCTTCAGGAAGACCGGCGTCGACATCGTCGAGCTGGTCAAGAAGGGCTGGCTCGGGGTGTTCATGGCGCGCATGAACAACCTGCCGCTGCTGCGCGACGGCAAGATAGGCAAGTTCATTGCCCGGCTGCCGATCGCCGGGCCGCTCAAGATGGGCTGGGCGATGATCTTCAAGCCGCGCACGCGCGGCTGGGGCAAGACCGGCGCGGTATTGAAGGCATATCTCGAGGAACAGAAACATGGCTAAGGTGGCGTATTACCCGGGCTGCGCGCTGGAAGGCTCCGGCGGGCCCTACGACCGTTCGACGCGGGCGCTGGTCGACAAGCTGGACCTGAAGATGCAGGACCTGTCGGACTGGAACTGCTGCGGCGCGATGGAGGTGAAGAACGTCCATCCGATGCTGCAGACCTACATGTCGGCGCGCAACCTCGCGATCGCCTCGGAGAAGATGGGCTTCGACACCGTGATGGCGCCGTGCAACGGCTGCTATCACAACCTGAAGAAGGCCGAGTACGAGTGCGCGACCTCGGCCGAGACGATGCAGACCGTGCAGGACCTCGCGCACAAGGCCGACGACCCGGTCTACAAGGGCGACGTGCGCACCGTGCACCTGCTCGAGTGGCTGATGGAGGAGCTCGGTCCCGATGGCATCAAGGCGCGCCTGAAGAATTCGCTCAAGGGCGTGAAGATCGCAAACTACTACGGCTGCATGTACACCCGGCCGCGCCAGATCTTCCCCGAGAAGGACCAGGGCCCGGGATCGGAGTCGAGCAACAAGCCGCACTTCATGGACGACCTGCTCGAGGCGGCCGGCGCGGTGAACGTCGAGTACCCGCTCAAGACCGCCTGCTGCGGCGGGGCGCACACCCTGTCGGACTCGGACACCTCGACCCAGCTGGTGCTGAACCTCTTGCAGGCGGCCGACGACTGCGGCGCCGAAGTGATCGCGACCGAGTGCCCGACCTGCCACTCGGGTCTGGAGATGCACCAGGTGCGCGCCGAGCTCAAGTTCGGCATCAAGACGAAGGTGAAGATCCTGTACTTCACCCAGCTGCTCGGGCTCGCGCTCGGTCTTTCGGCGCGCAAGGTCGCGATCCACGAGAACGTGAGCGACTCGATCGACCTGCTGGCGGAGAAGGGCATAATCTAGCGGATGATCTGCAATGGCTGCGAGGTCCGCCCCGAGCTGTACTACGACGCGGAGTTCCAGATCTGGGCGCGCGTCGAGCCCGACGGGGCGGTGAGCATCGGCATGACCGACATCTCGCAGACCCGGGCGGGGCGCATCATGCACGTGCGCGTGCGCCGGCCCGGCAGCGTGCGCCCGCGTGG
>JBAUTD010000225.1:0-1772 GCA_049582045.1 Burkholderiales bacterium | reverse complement strand
GTCCCCGACGTGGTAGTTGTTCACCGTCTTCATCCAGCCGACCCCTAGCCCCTGCAGGGTGTTCTCGATGGTCCGGTCCGAGGGCTTGGAAATCACGTCCTGCGTGCCGGTCGCCGAGGTGTAGCCGTTCTTCATCACGATCAGCACCGCGTCGCCTTTGTTGAGCAGGTTCGACGCGACGCCCGACAGTAGTCCGTTGTGCCAGAACCCGCCGTCGCCCATGATCGCGATCGGCCGGCGCGCCATCATCGGCCCGACGCCGGCACTCGAGGCGAGGCCCATGCCATAGCCGAGGATCGAGTTTCCGACCGAGAACGGCTCGAAGGTGGCGAAAGAGTGACAGCCGATGTCGCCCGAGACGTGGGGCCGGCCGACTTCGCGCTCGGCGAGCTTGAGCGCCGCGAAGACAGGCCGCTCCGGGCAGCCGATGCAAAACCCCGGCGGGCGGGGCGGGAGCGGCGCGCCGAGCAACTCCGCCGCCTGCCGTCGCGATTCCTGCGCCCGCGCGAGCCAGCTCGTGCCGGCCGAAACGTCGATCTGCGGCGCGTACTGCGCCAGCAACGAAGCAAGCCCGCGCACCAGCACCTCGGCGCCGTACTCGCCGGTCATCTGCAGAAAGTCCTTGCCGTGCAGCCTGGTCTGCACGTCGGCGCGGCGCAGGAGGGTGGCGATGTCCTGCTCGATGAACTCGGGCTGTCCCTCCTCGATCACCAGCACCGCGCGCTTGCCGGCGCAAAACGCAGTGATCTCCTCGGGCACGAGCGGGTAGACCACGTTCAGCGCCAGGATTGGAATGCGGCTCGAACCGAAGTCGTCCGCGAGGCCCGCCAGGCGCAGCGCGCGCAGCAGGTTGTTGTACAGGCCGCCCTGGACCACGATGCCTACATCGCTTTCGGCGCCTTCGAACACCTCGTTCAGCCGCTGTTCGTGCACGAAGCGGCGCGCGGCCGGCAGCCGCACCTCGGCCTTGAGTTTCTCATGCCTGAAAGTGGCTGGCGGGTGCGACAGGCGCTCATAGTTGAACTCGGCCGCCTCCTCGAGCGGGTGGCGCACCGAAATGGCGGGAGCGCGGTTGTCGCTCGCGGCGAACGAGCCGTGCACGTGACAGGCACGGATGCGCAGCTCAAGCATGACCGGCGTATTCGAGGCTTCCGACAGCTCGAAGCCCTTGCGCACCATGTTGACGATCGTGGGCAGGTTCGGGCGCGGGTCGAGCAGGCACAGCGACGACTTGAGCGCAACGGCGTGGGTTCGCTCCTGCGCGACGCTCGCGCCCTCGCCGTAGTCTTCTCCGACCACGATCAGGGCGCCGCCTACGACGCCTGCGCTCGACAGGTAGCTGAGCGCGTCGGACGCGACGTTGGTGCCGACGATCGATTTCCAGGTGACCGCGCCGCGCGCCGGATAGTTGATCGAGGCGCCGAGCATCGCCGCGGCCGAGGCCTCGTTGGTGCAGGCTTCGACGTGCACGCCGAGGGTGTCGAGATACTCGCGCGCCTGCACCATGACGTCGAGCAGGTGCGAGACCGGCGCGCCCTGGTAGCCGCCGACGTAGGACACGCCCGACTGCAGCAGCGCCTTGGTGACCGCGAGAATGCCCTCGCCGCGGAAGGTTTCGCCCGCGCCGAGCTTGAGCAGCTCGATCTCCTCGGTGAACTGGCGCTCCATGCTCAGGCCGCCTTGCGCACGAATTTGATCGGTTTCGCCTTCGGGGGCATAGGCACGATGCCGTGCCCGGCGAGCGAGCCCTCGAGGCCGCGCCCCTCGGGATC
>JBAUTD010000224.1:0-3748 GCA_049582045.1 Burkholderiales bacterium | reverse complement strand
GCGCGAGCTTCACGCCCGCCGCGCGAGCCTCGTTCATCAGGCGCGCCACGCCTGGCCGCGCGGCCGCGCGGCCGTCGCTGATCAGCTCATAGTAAAGGCGGGTCTTCTCGCGATGAATCGCAGCGACCAGGCCGGCCAGGCGCTGCTTCTCTTCTGGCTTCGCCCGCAGCGTTGCAACGTAGTGCGCGATGCGCTCGGGGCCGCCCGAAACCCTGAGCAGCGCCATGTATTCCGCCTCGCTCCAGTTCCAGCCCAGGTCCATGGCGAGAAACGCGGCGTTGAACGCCTGGCGGTGCACTTCCTCGGTGTCCGCGATAGTTCCGTCGACGTCGAAGATCAGCGCTTGCAGCTTCATCTCGGTTCTCCCGCGGCCTCGAACACGCGGCTGGCGCGGATATCCTCGGCCGTGATCGTCATCAGCGCCTCGCGCGTGAGCGGCCCGCCGCGCTGCTCGAACAGCCTCTTCGCCTGGCGCAGGCGCGCCCGGTCGAGCGCGTTGCGGATCGAGCGCGCGTTGGCGAAGTGCGGCCGCCTCTTCCGCAGCGCGATGTACTCGCCGAGCGCGGCTTGCGCGCCCGCGTCGAGCCGGTATTTCATCTTCTCGAGCATCAGCCCGGCGATCGCGAGCAGCTCGCCCTGATCGTAGTCCGGGAAATCGATGTGGTGGGCGATGCGCGAGGCCATGCCCGGATTGGAGGAGAAGAACCTGTCCATCCGGTCCTTGTAGCCGGCGAGGATGACGACCAGGTCCTCGCGCTGGTTCTCCATCACCTGCAGCAGGATCTCGATCGCTTCCTGGCCGTAGTCGCGCTCGTTCTCCGGCCGGTAGAGGTAGTAGGCCTCGTCGATGAACAGCACGCCGCCCATCGCGCGCTTGAGCACTTCCTTGGTCTTGGGGGCGGTGTGGCCGATGTACTGGCCCACCAGGTCGTCGCGCGTCACGGCGACCAGGTGCCCTTTTCTCGAGTAGCCGAGCGCGTGCAAGATCTCGGCCATGCGCAGGGCGACCGTCGTCTTGCCGGTGCCCGGGTTGCCGGTGAAGCTCATGTGCAGCGACGGCGCGCCGGCCTCCAGCCCGACCGAGCGGCGCAGCTTCTCGACCACCAGCAGCGCGGCGATCTCGCGCACGCGCGTCTTCACCGGCACCAGGCCGACGAGCTCGCGCTCGAGCGCCTCGAGCGTGTCCGCGACGTTCGAGTCGCGGTACAGCTGCTCAAGGTCGAGCGGCAGGCTCTCGGGCGCCGACATCAGTAGCGCTCTCCCTCCGGGCGCCCGGTCGCATAGGCGCGCATCGAGTAGCGCTGCGTGCGGCCCTCGCCCTCCTCGCGCTCGAGCACGAAGCCGGGCTCGTTCGGCGGGCGGTTGACGATGAACGACAGGCGCAGCGACTCCCAGCCGTGCGTGGCGTCGAACGCGTTCACCTTGACGTAGTGGCGCGGGAAGGTCTTGCGGCAGGCGTCGACCTCGGCCATCACCCCGGCGGCGTCCTTGAGGTCGAACATCGGCATGCCGTACATCTCCCAGTAGGCGTTGCGCGGGTGCGGGTCGTCGGTGTACTCGACCGATACCGCCCAGCCGCGGCCGAGACAGTACTCGATCTGGGCCCGGATCTGCGCGTCGGTGAGGTCCGGAAGGAAGGAAAAGGTGCCTTGGGTCAATCTCATGGCGGGTCTCCGGGTCAGGCGGGGGTCGCGGTGGGCACGAAATCGGGCGTGTCGGTCGAAGCGTAGTCGAAGGTCACGTCCTTCCAGGTGTCGAGCGCCGCTTTGAGCGGGGTGCAGTGGCGCGCGGCCTGCTCGAGGATCTGCGGGCCCTCGTTCCAGATGTCGCGCCCTTCGTTCCTCGCCAGCACCATCGCCTCGAGCGCGACGCGGTTCGCGGCCGCGCCGGCGGCAATGCCCATCGGGTGGCCGATCGTGCCGCCGCCGAACTGCAGCACGACGTCCTCGCCCAGGTAGTGCAGCAGCTGGTGCATCTGCCCGGCGTGGATGCCGCCCGAGGCCACTGGCATCACTTTGCGCAGCCCGCCCCAGTCCTGCTCGAAGAACAGGCCGCGCTGCAGGTCGACCGGGTTGTGGTTCTCGCGCAGCACGTTGTAGAAGCCCTGCACCGAGTTCGGATCGCCCTCGAGCTTGCCGACCACGGTACCGGCGTGGATGTGATCGACGCCGGCGAGCCGCATCCATTTCGAGATCACGCGGAACGACACGCCGTGGCTCTTCTGCCGGGTGTAGGTCGAGTGCCCGGCGCGATGCAGGTGCAGGATCATGTCGTTCCTGCGCGCCCACTTCGACATCGACTGGATCGCGGTGTAGCCGATCACCAGGTCGATCATGACGATCGTGCTGCCCAGCTCCTTGGCGAACTCGGCGCGCTCGTACATGTCCTCCATGGTTCCGGCGGTGATGTTCAGGTAGGTGCCCTTGATCTCGCCGGTCGCAGCCTGGGCGCGGTTGACCGCCTCCATGCAGTACAGGAACCGGTCGCGCCAGTGCATGAACGGCTGCGAGTTGATGTTCTCGTCGTCCTTGGTGAAATCGAGCCCGCCCTTGAGCGCCTCGTACACCACGCGGCCGTAGTTCTTGCCCGAAAGGCCGAGCTTGGGCTTGACCGTCGCGCCGAGCAGCGGCCGGCCGAACTTGTCCAGCCGCTCGCGCTCGACCACGATCCCGGTCGGCGGGCCGTCGAAGGTCTTCACGTACGCCACCGGCAGACGCATGTCCTCCAGGCGCAGCGCCTTGAGCGGCTTGAAGCCGAACACGTTGCCGATGATCGACGCGGTCAGGTTGGCGATCGAGCCCGGCTCGAACAGCGCCAGGTCGTACGCAATGTAGGCGAAGTACTGCCCCGGCGTTCCCGGCACGGGGTCCACGCGGTAGGCCTTGGCGCGGTAGCGCTCGCAGGCAGTGAGCCGATCGGTCCAGACCACGGTCCAGGTGGCGGTCGAGGACTCGCCCGCCACCGCGGCGGCGGCCTCCTCCGGATCGACGCCCTCCTGCGGCGTGATGCGGAACAGCGCGATCACGTCGGTGTCGGCGGGCACGTAGCCCGCGTCCCAGTAACCCATCTGCGCGTACTTCATGACCCCCGCGCGGTAGCGCTCGCTCGCTTGCGGGGCGACCTTGTCCATCTTGCCCATTGCGGCTTCCTCCGTCTGTCGTCTGCGGCCAAGGTAGCGCGCCGTTGTGATAAGGACTACTTAAATGTTCTAATTGAACCAATAAGCGATTCGAAAGGCCATGCACCACCTCACCCTCAGGCAGCTGCGCATTTTCGAGGCCGCCGCGCGCCACCTGCATTTCGGCCGCGCCGCGCGCGAAATGCATCTCACTCAGCCGGCGGTTTCGCTGCAGTTGAAGCAGCTCGAGGAGCACGTCGGCCTGCCGCTGTTCGAGCAGATGGGGCGCCGCATGCACCTGACTCGCGCCGGCGAGGAGCTGCTGCGCCACAGCCGCATCGTGCTGCGCCAGCTGCGCGAGGCGGAAGAAGCGATCAACGCGCTCAAAGGCGCCGGCGGCGGCGAGCTTCACATCGCGGTCACCAGCACCGCGAAGTACTTCGCCCCCAAGCTGCTGGCCGAGTTCCGTCGCGGCCATCCCGAGGTCAAAGTCCGCCTGACGGTCAACAACCGCGAGGCGGTGGTGCGCGAGCTCTCCGACAACAGCGTCGACCTCGCGGTCATGGGGCGCGCGCCGCGCGGGCTGGACACGATCGCCGCGCCTTTCGCCAGGCACCCGCTGGCGGTGAT
>JBAUTD010000223.1:0-5491 GCA_049582045.1 Burkholderiales bacterium | reverse complement strand
CGGTCTCGCCTAGTGTGTGGATCCTGCGAACCTACGACGCGGCCGGACGCGCCGTGGCGCAGGGCAGCGCGGTCGTCGTGGCGCGGGACAGGCTGGTGACCAACTGCAACGTGCTCGCCAACGCGAGGTACGCGCGGGTGCGGCGCAAGAACGTGGAGTTCGATGCGACGCTGGAGTATGCGGACGTGAGGCGCGACCTTTGCTTGTTGCATGTCGACAATTTCGGGGCGCCGGCGGCGGTGATACGCCTGAAGAACGATCTGAAGGTGGGCGAGCGCGTGTTCGCGATCGGCAACCCGGTGGGGTTCGAGGTGACGCTGAGCGATGGGCTGATCTCGGGGATCCGAACGATGCGCGGGCGACTGGCCGCGCAAGGCGTGGACGAACTGATCCAGACGACTGCGCCGATATCGGCCGGATCGGCCGGGGGGGGGCTGTTCGACGCCGAGGGCAGGCTCGTAGGGATCACCACGCTCGGGTCGGTCTTCAGACTACAGAATATTAACTTCGCGCTGCCTGCGGACTGGATCGCGGATATTCCCGCGCGCGCGAGGGCGGCGCTGGCAGAGCGTGCAACGAAGTCGCGGGTTTCGGTCGGCGCGCCCGGGCTGCCGGCAGCGGGCACGAGCTGGAAGTACAGCGTGCTCGAGCGGATCTACTCCAGCGCGCCGCTCGAGGTCACGGTGCGCGTGCTGCGCGTGGACGGCGCGACGGTCGAGGAACGGCTCACGAGCAGCGCTGGCGGCAGGGACGCCGAGCGCGCGGTCGATGCGCGCGCCTCGCGCTTCTTCGAGTTCCGGCTCGATTCCGACAACGACCTGGTCGAGCTGTCGCCGTACCTGCTGGCGGTCAGTGGCGCGCGCGCCCCGGCGGACAGTCCCGAGCCGGTCGGCTACCCCTTGGGCGGCGGCTCGCTGCCGGGGTGGGCGATCACGCTCAGCGACCGCGGCTGGGAGCAGGTCACGGTTCCGGCGGGCACCTACCGCGCCCTGCGATTCGATCTCGCTGGGCACCGCACCGGCCGCGCCGGCACGAGGGGCGGCGGGACAGAGGGGCGCTTCGAGATGAGCGTGTGGTACGCGCCGGAGGTGAAGCGGTTCGTCAAGCTGGTGCGCAAGGTCTGGTCCGCGGACGCTTTCAGCCCGTCGCAAACCGGCGAATACGTCGTCGAGCTTCTCGCCTATCGTCCCCCCTCGTAAGCATTCCGGCAGTCGCCGAGTATCGCATGGCGTAACTGACGCGAACTTCAGGGCCGGCTTCCGTGTCCCTCTTGGCATGAACGAAGAACGCAAACCGGGCCCGGTCAATCACAGGCGCCGCCGCCTGATCGCAGCCACTTCGGCGGTGGGGGCAATCGAAATCGCCGCCGCGGCGGTGCCCTTCGTCGGCTCGCTGCTGCCCAGCGCGCGCGCGAAGGCGGCGGGCGCGCCGGTGCGGGCGAACGTGAGCGGGCTCGAGCCGGGGCAACTGATGACCGTGGCGTGGCGCGAAAAGCCGGTATGGATCCTGCACCGCACGGCGGCCGAGCTGCAAAAGGTCGAGCATTCGAAGCTCGATCTCTCGGACCCCAAGTCGCAGGTGCCGCAGCAGCCCCCGGGCATGGACCTGCATCTGGACAACGGCGTGCGCGCGCTGCGCCCGCACTACCTCGTGCTGGTCGGGATCTGCACCCACCTCGGCTGCATTCCGGAGTACCGGCCGCAGGCGGGATCGGTCGGTCCGGATTGGACCGGGGGCTTTTACTGCCCCTGCCACGGATCCAAGTACGATCTGTCGGGGCGGGTGCTGGCAGGGTCGCCCGCGCCGATCAACCTGCCGGTGCCGCCGTACTATTTCGAGAGTCCGGGCGTGATCAAGATCGGCGAGCTGAAGGACGGCGCCGACCAGAACTGGGAGCCCAAGGGCTGGTGAGCGGCGGCTAGAGCCAGCGCGCCTTGCGGAAGCGGTACCAGAAGTAGCCGTCGATGATCGCCATCGCCCCCAGCGCGAGCGGATAACCGAAGCTCCACTGCAACTCCGGCATGGCCTTGAAGTTCATGCCGTAGATGCCCGCGATCAACGTCGGCACTGCGACCAGCGCCGCATAGGCCGCGAGCCGCTTGGTGACCTCGTTCTCCTGCAGCGAGATGAGCGAGACGTTCACGTTCATCGCGGTGCTCACCATGTCGCGGATCGAGTCGATGGTCGAGTTGAGCCGCACCAGGTGGTCGTTGACGTCGCGGAAGTACTCGCTCATGCCGGCGCAGGCGTGCGGCACGCGACCGCCGTAGAGCTTGCCCACCGCGTCCAGCAGCGGGCCGGCCGCGTGCTTGAGCGTCATGAGGTTCTGCTTCAGCGCGTAGAGCGACTCGATGTTCGCGCGCGCCAGGCGGCCGCCGAAGATCTCCTCCTCGATGCGCTCGAGCTTGGTCTCCAGCGCATCGAGCGCGGGGAAGTAGCGGTCGACGACGGCGTCCATCAGCGCGTAGAGCACATAGCCCGAGCCGAAGCGCAGCAGCTCGGGCTCGTGCTCGCAGCGCGTGCGCACGTCCTGGAAGCCCTTGGGGGCGTTGTTGCGCACCGACAGCACGTAGTTGGGGCCGACGAACACGTCCAGCTCGCCGACGCTCAGCTCATCGCCGACGAACTCGACCGTGTGCAGCACCGCGAACAGGGAGTCCCCGTACTCCTCGATCTTGGGCCGCTGGTGGCCGTGCAGCGAGTCCTCGACCGCGAGCTCGTGCAGGCCAAACTGCTCCTTCATCTCCTGCAGCTCGGCCTCGTCGGCGTCGCGCAGCGCCACCCAGACGAAGCAGTCGGGGCGCGAGACGTAGGCGCTGATCTCGCGCTTACCGATCTCGGCCAGCTTCCTTCCGTCCTGGTATGCGACGCAGTTGATCAGCATCGGGCAATGATAGCGCCATCGGCTAAAATTCGTCTTTTCCCCGCCCCAGGCCACCCGCCATGCCCGAGATCAGCCGCCGTGCCCGCAGCCTCGGAACCGAAAACGCCTTCGTTGTGCTCGCCGAGGTGAACGAGCTCGCCCGCCAGGGCAAGGACATCATCTCGTTCTGCATCGGCCAGCCCGATTTCCCCGCGCCGCGGAACGTGCAGGAAGCCGCAATCCGGGCCATCCGCGAGGGCAAGCACGGCTATACGCCTTCGGCAGGGATCGACGAGTTGCGCGAGGCGGCCGCCGGATACCTCTCGCGCATGCGCGGCGGGTTGCCCATCCGGCCCGCCGACGTGGTGGTCGCCGCCGGCGCCAAGCCCTTCATCGCCTACGCCATCCTGTCGGTGACCGATCACGGCGCGGGCGACGAGGTGATCTACCCCAACCCGGGGTTTCCGATCTACGAATCGCAGATCCTCGCCAGCGGCGCGCGCCCGGTGCCGATCCACCTGCGCGAGGCGCGCGGCTTCTCGTTCGACCCGGAAGAACTCGAGCGGCTGATCACGCCCAGGACCAGGCTGCTGATCCTGAACTACCCTCACAATCCGACCGGCGGGCTGCTCTCGCGCAGAGAGCTCGAGAGTATCGCCGCGATCCTGAAGCGCCACCCCCAAGTCTGGGTCTACGCCGACGAGATCTACTCCAGACTCGCCTACGGCGAGGCGTTCTTCTCGATCGCCCAGGTTCCGGGGATGCTCGAGCGCACCATCATCTCCGACGGCGCCTCCAAGACCTGGGCCATGACCGGCTGGCGCATCGGCTTCGCTTCGAATCCCGTGCTCGCGCCGATGTTCACGCGCTGGATCACCAACACCGAGTCCTGCGCCTCGCAGATTTCGCAATGGGCGGCGGTCGAGGCGATCAACGGGCCGCAGGAAGCGGCGGAATCGATGAAGGCGAGCTTCCTCGCCCGGCGCGACCTGATCGTGCGCCTGCTGAACGAAGTGCCCGGCGTGAGCTGCCTGGTGCCGGGCGGTGCGTTCTACGTCTGGCCCAACGTGACCGAGGCCTGCCGCATGATCGGCGCGGCGGATTCGGAGGAATTCAGGAAGCGGCTGCTGAACGAGGCCGGCGTCGCGCTGCTGGCGGACATCCATTTCGGCACCCGCGTACCGGGCGAGGGGCAGCACGTGCGATTTTCCTACGCCGCCTCCAAGGAGGCGATCGAAAAGGGCGTCGCGCGCATGGCTGCGTTCATCCGCAAGAACACGCAGAAGGCGGCATGAGCGAGGTCTGGCGCCCGAGCGTCACGGTCGCGGCGGTGATCGAACGCGACGGCAGGTTCCTGTTCGTGGAAGAGATCGCCGACGGCAAGCGCGTGCTGAACCAGCCGGCGGGGCATCTCGACCCCGGCGAGTCGCTGCTCGAGGCCTGCGTGCGCGAAACGCTGGAAGAGACTGCGCATACGTTCGCGCCGAGCGCGCTGGTGGGGATCTACCGCTGGCGCCACGAGGCATCGGGTACGACCTTCCTGCGCTTTGCCTTCGCCGGCAGGGCGAGCGGGCACGAACCCGCGCGCAAGCTGGACAAGGAGATCGTCGCGACGCACTGGCTCACCCCCGAGGAGCTGGCGGCGCGGCACGCCATGCACCGCTCGCCGCTGGTGGCGCGCTGCGTCGCGGACTACCTCGCCGGAGCCCGCTTCCCGCTCGACGTGCTCTCGCGCGAATTCGCCTGAGGCACCGGCATGGCCGAGCGCGTGGTGGTGGGCATGTCGGGGGGCGTCGATTCCTCGGTCGCGGCGCTGCTGCTCAAGCGCGAGGGCTACCAGGTCGTCGGCCTGTTCATGAAGAACTGGGAAGACGACGACGATGACGAGTACTGCTCGACGCGTCAGGACCTGATCGACGCGGCCGCGGCAGCGGACGCGATCGGGATCGAGCTCGAGGCGGTGAACTTCGCCGCCGAGTACAGGGACCGCGTGTTCGCGGAGTTCCTGCGCGAGTATTCCGCGGGCCGCACTCCCAACCCGGACGTGCTGTGCAACGCGGAGATCAAGTTCAGGGCATTTCTCGACCACGCGATGCGGCTCGGCGCGACGCGGATCGCGACCGGCCACTATGCGCGCACGCGTATCGTGGAGGGCCGCTTCGAGCTGCTGCGCGGCGCCGACCGCAACAAGGACCAGAGCTATTTCCTGCACCGCCTGAACCAGGATCAGCTCGCGTGCGTGCTGTTCCCGGTCGGCGAGCTCAGGAAACCCGAGGTGCGGCGCCTGGCGCTCGAGGCGGGCCTGCCGAACCACGCCAAGAAGGACTCGACCGGAATCTGCTTCATCGGCGAGCGCCCATTCCGCGATTTCCTCAACCGCTACCTGCCGAAGAAGCCGGGACCGATCGTGACGCCTGAGGGCAGGTGCATCGGCGAGCACATCGGGCTCGCGTTCTACACCATCGGCCAGCGCAAAGGCATCGGCCTGGGCGGCGCAAAGGGCGGCTCGGGCGAGGCCTGGTACGTCGCGGCCAAGGACATGGCGTCCAACGCGCTCACCGTGGTGCAGGGCCACGACCACCCGCTGCTGCTGCGCGCGTCGCTCGAGGCGCTCGACGCGAGCTGGAC
>JBAUTD010000222.1:0-2446 GCA_049582045.1 Burkholderiales bacterium | reverse complement strand
CTCCAGGTCTGGCGGGCCGAGCACCGTGAGCCCGTCTGGCTTGTTCATGTCGGAGGCAATCTTCGCTAGCCGCTTGTTGCACGCCACGCCGATCGAGCAGGTCAGCCCCGTCTCCTCCCGCACGCAGCGCTTGATCTCGCGCGCGATATCCTCGGCGGCGCTCGAGCCGCTGCTCGCCGGCGCGCCGCCGCTCGTCTCGGGACTGCTGCTCGACGGGGTCTACAACGGCCTGTCGACGGTCGCGAGCTTCGTGCCGCTCATCATTCTGTTCTTCCTCGCGATGGCGATCGTCGAGGACACCGGATATCTCTCGCGCGCGGCGTTCCTGATCGACGCGCTGATGGCCCGCTTCGGCCTGGACGGGCGCAGCTTCGTCATGATCCTGATGGGCTTCGGCTGCAACGTGCCCGCGCTGATGGGCACGCGTGTGATGCGCTCGCGCGGGCTGCGCCTGCTCACCATGATGGTGATCCCGTTCTCGCTCTGCTCGGCGCGCCTGCAGGTGTTCCTGTTCTTCATCGCCGCGCTGTTCCCGCCGCGCATGGCGCCGCTGGTGCTGTTTTCGCTCTACGTGATGAGCATCGCAGCGGCGATGCTCACCTCGCTGGTGTTCAAGCGCCGCTTCGTCAACAGCGACCCGTTCGTGCTCGAGATTCCGCCCTACCGCTTCCCGACGGCGCGCCAGATCGCGCTGCGCGGCTGGCACGAGGTGCGGCACTTCCTGCGCCGCGCGACCCGCTTCATCGTCGCCGGCGTGGTGCTGGTCTGGCTGCTGACCCACTACCCCGCCGCGGCCGCCCCCGGCAGCGCCGACACCTGGGCCGGCCATCTGGGCGATTGGCTCAGCCCCGTGCTGGGGCCGCTCGGCATCGACCCCAAGCTCACGCTCGCGCTGATCTTCGGCTTCGTCGCCAAGGAGATCGTGATCGGCTCGCTGGCGGTGATCTACGCGCGCGAGGGCGGCGCGCTGGTGAGCGCGATCGCGCACCAGATCGACTGGGTCCAGGCCTACAGCTTCATGCTGTTCACCCTGATCTACACCCCTTGCCTGTCGACCATCGCGACCATTCGCAGCGAGGCGCGCAACGCCGCCTTCAGCGTCGCGGCGGTGGCCTGGCCGCTCGCGCTCGCCTGGCTGGTGAGCTTCACCTTCTACCAGGCCGCGCGTCACCTCGCGTAAGCGCGAAGCGCTCGATCGGCTCGTAGCTCGCGCCCTCGCGCGAGAGCGCCGAGCGCACCAGCACGAACTCGTCCACCGGCCACTCGAGCGCGGGCAGCGGCGGCAGCGCGTGCGGCTCGTTCGCCTTGCGGATCAGCGTGACATGCGCGGCGAACGCGCGCTCTTCCATGCCGAATCCGGCTTGCACGAGATTGCTCTTCAGTTCAGCCGCCAGGGCGGCAAGCGGTGCGGGAATCTCGTTCGGACCTACCCAGACGATGCGGTTGTGCGCCCACCAGCGCGCCTGCTCGATGGGAAGGGAGTGGGCATTGCCCCCGGCGCCGCGTCCGGCTTCGATCGCAAGGGGAAGCTTTTCCTCGTCGACCTCGCCGAGAAACGCAAGCGTCAGATGGATGGTCTCGGCGCGCGTTACGCGCCCACGCGTCTCGCGCGCGGCCTTCTCCGCCCAGGCATAGAGCCTGCGCGCGGCCCGCGGCGGCGGCCACAGCGCGAAGAACAGCCGCACCGCTCAGACCAGGTGCTTGCGCGTCAGCTCGGCGAGCGCGCCCTCGCCCGCCTCTTCGAGCCGGCCAATGATCAGCTCCTGCTCGCGCCGGCCGCGGTTCTGCGACAGTTTCCAGCGGGTCTCGAGGCGCGTCACCTCGAGCTCGAAATTGACGATGCCGTTCAGCATCTGGTCGATGTATTCGCGCGGCAGCGCGTCGAACGCCGGCAGCCATTGCGGATCGAGCTCGGCCACCAGCCGGCGCTGCGAGGCGTGCTTGGCCTCGCGTTCCTCGATCACGCGCGGCACGCCGTAGGCGTGCACCGCGGCGTAGTTCCAGGTCGGCACCGCCGGCGCGCGCTCGTACCAGCGCGGCGAGACGTAGGCGTGCGGCCCCGAGAACACCACCAGCGCCTCGTCGTCGAAGAACGACTGCCACTGCGGATTGGCGCGCGCCATGTGCATCACCAGCGCGAGCTTCTCGCCGCGCTCTTCGATCAGGCACGGCAGGTGCGAAGCGGCGAGCTCGCCGCCCGCGCCGGTCACCAGCAGGCAGAACGAGTTCGAACGCATGAATGCGACCCGCTCGGCGCGGTCCTCGACCTGGTTGTAGGGCGGCGAATACATCAGACGTCCTCCAGCAGTGCGACCGCGAGCGCGGCGATGCCCTCGCCGCGCCCGACGAAGCCGAGCTGCTCGGTGGTGGTCGCCTTGACGCTGACCCGCGCCGGCGCCACGCCCAGGTCGGCCGCGATGTTGCCGATCATGCGCGGGATGTGCGG
>JBAUTD010000221.1:0-26751 GCA_049582045.1 Burkholderiales bacterium | reverse complement strand
GGACGACCTCGGCGCGGGTCCTCGGCAGCGCGCCGCCGGCGAAGATCCGGGCGTCGGCCTCGGCCAGCAGCCAGGGCTGGTGGTAGGCGGCGCGGCCGAGCATCACCCCGTCGAGCATGGCCAGTTGCGCCTCGATCGCGTTCCAGTCCGTCAAGCCGCCGTTGATGACGAAGGCGAGGGCGGGAAATTCGCGCTTGAGCCGGTGAACCACTTCGTAGCGCAGCGGCGGGATCTCGCGGTTCTCCTTGGGCGAGAGGCCCTTCAGCACCGCATTGCGCGCGTGCACGATGAAGGTGGCGCAGCCGGCATCGGCGACCACCGAGACGAAATGTCGAACGAATGAATAATCTTCGTCTTTGTCTATTCCGATCCGATGCTTTACCGTCACCGGGATCGAGACCGCCGCGCGCATGGCGCGTACGCACTCGGCGACCAGCTCCGGCTCGGCCATCAGGCATGCGCCGAAGGCGCCGCGCTGCACGCGTTCGCTCGGGCAGCCGATGTTCAGGTTGACCTCGTCGTAGCCCGCATCCTCGACCACGCGCGCGCAGGCCGCGAGCTCGTCCGGCTCGCTGCCGCCGAGCTGCGCCGCGACCGGGTGCTCGGCCGGATTGAAGGCGAGGTGGCGCTCGGCGTCGCCGTGCAGCAGCGCCCCGGTGGTGATCATTTCGGTGTAAAGGCGCGCGTGCGGCGCGCACTGGCGCAGGAAATAGCGACAGTGACGGTCAGTCCAGTCCATCATCGGGGCGGCGCAAAGAAGGTGGGTCACGGCAGGTGGTTCACGGTGGCCATATCGGGATCATAATTCGGATGGAGGAGGGTGGATCATGGAGACCAGCGAACGGGTCAGGGTGTTCTGGCAGCCGGGGTGCACGAGCTGCCTGCGGACCAAGGAGTTTCTCACCCGGCACGGGGTCGACTACGAGTCGATCAACGTGCACGGCAACCAGGCCGGCATGGATGCGCTTCGCGAGCTCGGCGCGCGCAGCGTTCCGGTGGTGGCGCGCGGCGGAAAATTCGTGTTCGCCCAGTCTCTCTCGGACGTGGTGCGCTTCCTCGAGCTCGACATCAAGCTGCACGACAAGCTCAGCCCGCAGCAACTCATCGACAAGCTCGACCTGGTGCTCGGCGCCGCGCTGCGCTACGTGCGCCAGATACCGGCGGAGAAGCTAGAGCAGCCGTTTCGCAACCGCAACCGGCCCATTCGCCTGCTTGCGCACCACGTGTTCCGCATCCCGGAAGCGTTCGTCGAGGCGATGCGCGACCGGCGCGAGCTGACTTACGAGCTGATCATGCAACCGCCGGGCGACGGGCTGCGCAGCACGTACGATCTGGTGCGCTACGGCGCGGGCGTGCGTGCCGCGGTGCGGCAATGGTGGAAGAGCTATCCGGACAGCAGCTGCGGGCAGATGATGGACACCTATTTCGGCCGCCACAGCGTGCACGAGGTGCTCGAGCGCAGCGCGTGGCATCCGGCGCAGCACGCGCGCCAGCTGATGCTGCTGCTGGAGGAACTCGGCATCGAGCCAGACGGCAGGTTGAGCGCGCAGGACCTGGCCGGGCTGCCGCTGCCCGAGAAGGCCTGGGACGACTGAACTGACGCGCGATTGACGCGCGCCGAAAAGCCGCTTACGGTTCTGCCCCGACGCCCCAATCCAGAAGGGCGCGAAAGAGAACGACAAGAATGGCGACGCTGCTCCAAGTAGAGAATCTGCGCACGCAGTTCGAGACCTCCGCGGGGATCGTGCGCGCGGTCGACGGCGTTTCCTACACCGTGGACGAAGGCGAGACCGTCGGCATCGTGGGCGAGTCGGGCTGCGGCAAATCGGTCGGCGCGCTGTCGGTGCTGCGCCTGATCCCGGATCCCCCCGGGCGCGTGGTCGGCGGCAGCATCCGCTTCCGCGGCGAGGACCTGTTGGCGATGAGCGACGAGAAGCTGCACGCGGTGCGCGGCGGGCAAATCGCGATGGTGTTCCAGGAGCCCATGACCTCGCTCAACCCGGTGCTGACGATCGGGCTGCAGCTGTGCGAGACGATGGAGTTCCACCTCAAGCTGACGCCGGAGCAGGCCAGGCTGCGCGCGGTCGAACTGCTCGGCATGGTCGGCATCTCGGAGCCGGGGCGGCGCCTGGACCAGTACCCGCACCACCTGAGCGGCGGCATGCGCCAGCGGGTGATGATCGCGCTCGCCATGTCATGCAAACCCAAGCTGATCATCGCCGACGAGCCGACCACCGCGCTCGACGTCACGATCCAGGCCCAGATCCTGGAACTGATGAAGAACCTGACCAAGCGCTTCGGCGTGGCGCTGGTCGTCATCACCCACAACCTCGGGGTGGTGGCGCGCTACGCCGACCGGGTCAACGTGATGTACGCCGGCCGGATCGTCGAGAGCGGCACCGCGGCGGACATCTACCACCGGCCGATGCACCCTTATACGCTGGGGTTGCTGCGCAGCGTGCCGCGCATGGACCGGCCGCGGGGCGAGAAGCTGATCCCGATCCAGGGGCAACCGCCCGACCTCACGCGCGAGATCGTCGGTTGCGCTTACCGGCCGCGCTGCAACATGGCGACCGAGCGTTGCGCACGCGAGGACCCGGTGCGCGAGGCGGTGAGCCCGGGGCACGACGCGGCCTGCTTCGAGAAGGACCGGCTGGCTCGAATGCTGAAGGAGGCCTCGTGAGCGCGGCGCCGATGTCCGCGGAGCGGCCGTTGCTCGAGGTGAAGAACCTCAAAATGCACTTCCCGGTGACCGAGGGGGTGATGGTCCGCAAGGTGGTGGCGACGGTCAAAGCGGTCGACGACGTCAGCTTCACCCTGGAACGCGGCGAGACGCTCGGGCTGGTGGGCGAATCGGGCTGCGGCAAGACGACCACCGGCCGCTGCATCCTGCAGCTGGAGAAGCCCACCGCGGGCCAGATCATCTTCGAGGGCGAGGACCTGGCGCTGCTCGACCGCAAAGGGCTGATCGCCAAGCGGGAGCGCATGCAGGTCATCTTTCAGGATCCTTACAGCTCGCTCAACCCGCGCATGAAGGTCGGCTCGATCATCGGCGAGCCGATGAAGGTGCACGGCATCCTGCCCGACCGCAAGCAACGTCAGGAGCGCGTCGCCGAGCTGCTCTCGGTGTGTGGCCTGAATCCCAAGTTCATGGACCGTTACCCGCACGAAATGAGCGGCGGGCAGCGCCAACGGGTCGGCATCGCGCGCGCGCTTGCGCTCAATCCGCAGTTCATCGTGTGCGACGAGGCGGTGTCGGCGCTCGACGTGTCGATCCAGGCGCAGGTGATCAACCTGCTCGAGGACCTGCGCGAGAAGTTCAATCTGGCGTACCTCTTCATCGCGCACGACTTGAGCGTAGTGCGCCACCTGTGCCATCGGGTCGCGGTGATGTACCTCGGCAAGGTGGTCGAGCTGGCGGATTCCGACGAGCTTTTCGAGCATCCCAAGCATCCCTACACCAAGGCGCTGCTCGAGGCGGTGCCCATCCCTGACCCCACGATCGAGAAGGAACGTGTGCACCGCATCATGCAGGGTGAGGTGCCGAGCCCGATGAACCCGCCCAGCGGCTGCGTTTTCCACCCGCGCTGCCCGCTCGCGGTGGACAGCTGCAAGCGGGAGGTGCCGCAGTCGCGCGAGCTGCGCCCCGGCCACTGGGTCGCCTGCCCCCGGGTCTAGTCCTGCAGGCGGATTTGAGCTTGGAGGGGCGGCGAAAGCTGGTATAGACTGCTGACAACAAAATAACAATAAACATTGGACGACAACAGAGGAGGGAGGCCAATGAAAGGCATTCGAGTCAAGGCGCTGTGCGCGGTATTCGCCGGCGTCGCCATCGGTATCGGCGCGGCCGGACAGGCCGCGGCGGAGACGCCCAAGCACGGCGGGATCCTGAAGTTCGTGGTGCCGGACGAACCGCCCAGCTACGACGGGCACATCGAGACCACGTTCGCGATGATCCACCCGATCAGGCCGTTCTACAGCCTGCTGATCAAGATCAATCCCGAAAATCCGTCGTCGACCACGGACTTCGTGTGTGACGTGTGCGACGGCAAAGTGCCCCAGCCGACCGACGGCGGCAAGGTCTATACCTTCAAGATCCGCGACGACGTCACGTTCCACAGCGGCGAGAAGCTGACCTCGGCTGACGTGCTGGCGACATACCAGAAGATCATCTTTCCGCCCGCTGGCGAGCCGAGCGCGCGCAAGGCGTTCTTCTCGATGGTCGAGAGCGTCACCGCCCCGGACGCCCACACGGTGGTGTTCAAGCTCAAGTATCCCTCGGGCGCCTTCGTTCCGGCGCTGGCGGTGCCGTTCAACTTCATTTACCAGAAGGCGAAGCTGGACAAGGACATCCACTGGTACGAGCGCAACATCGACGGCAGCGGCGCGTTCATCTTCAAGAAACGCGAAGCGGGCGCCTTTATCAGCGGGGTGCGCAACCCGAACTTCTTCATCAAGGGCCGGCCGTACCTCGACGGCTTCGAGGCGATCTTCGCCAAGAAGGAGTCGCTCCGGGTGCAGGCGATCCGCGGCGACCGCGCGGCGATCGAGTTCCGCGGCTTTCCGCCTAAGTCGCGCGACGACCTGGTCGCGGCGCTCGGCGACAAGATCAAGGTCGAGGAAAGCGACTGGAACTGCGTGCTGATCATGACGGTCAACCATCTGCACAAGCCATGGGACGACGTGCGCGCACGCCGGGCGCTGACCCTGGCGGTGGACCGCTGGGGCGGCTCGAAGTACCTGTCGAGGATCGCGATCGTGAAGACCGTGGGCGGCATCGTCTTCCCGGACTCCCCGCTCGCAGCGACCAAATCGGAGCTGGAGCAGATCGCCGGCTACTGGCCCGATCTCGGCAAGTCGCGCGCCGAGGCGCGCCGCCTGCTGAAGGAGGCGGGAGTCGACCTGTCGAAGACCTACTACTTCAACAAC
Source organism: Burkholderiales bacterium (assembly GCA_049582045.1). GTDB lineage: Bacteria > Pseudomonadota > Gammaproteobacteria > Burkholderiales > SG8-39 > DAHVFK01. The sequence continues at coordinate 21,822 of JBAUTD010000221.1, read as the reverse complement.
CGCGCAGTCGACCAGCCGTACAAGATCGTCGGCACCTGGCTGATCGACCAGTGGAAGCAGGTGGGGCTCAAGTTCGAGCAGCACGTGTTCCCGACCGGGCCGTTCTACGACATGCTGCGCAAGAAGAAGGACTTCGACGTCTCGCTCGACTTCAACTGCCAGTCAGTCGTGAACCCGCTGGTCGACGTGTCGAAGTTCATTTCGGACGACCGCGCGGGGAACCAGTACGGCAACTACAAGGACCGCGAGGTCGATGCGCTGTTCGACAAGATGAACCGCTCGGCCGATCCGGCGGAGCAGCGCAAGTACATGCGCGAGATGGAGAAGCTGACGCTCGACACGCACGCCAACGCGTTCATCACCCTCTGGTGGTACCGGATCATTCCGCACCGCGCGTACGTGAAGGGCTGGAAGATCAGCCCGAGCCATTACCTCAACCAGTCGCTGGACAATGTCTGGCTTGACCAGTAGAGCTCACTAGCCTCAAAGCGCCGCCCGCGGCCCAGGCCGCGGGCGGCGTCGTATCTGGCACCGGAAAAATGTATCGCTACATCTTCAAACGCCTGCTGCTGATGATCCCGACGCTGCTCGGCGCGGCGGTGCTGGTGTTCACGCTGCTGAGGCTGATTCCGGGCGACACCTGCGAGCTGCGCCTGGCCGGCTCAGGAGGCTACTTCGATCAGTCGGCGCTGGATATCTGCCGCCACGAGATGGGGATCGACCAGCCGAAGCTGGTGCAGTTCTGGCATTTCATCTACGGCATCGCGCGCTTCGACTTCGGCACATCGATGTGGACCGGGCAGCCGATCGTGACCGAAATCTCGCGCCGCTTTCAGCTCTCGATGGAGATCGCGATCGTCGCCACCATCGTCGCCATCCTGATCTCGGTCCCGCTCGGCACGATCTCGGCGGTCAAGCAGAACACCTGGATCGATTACGTGGTGCGCGCGATCAGTATCGCCGGTATCGCCATGCCGTCGTTCTGGCTCGGCATCCTGATCATCCTCGGCCTCTTGATCGGCTCGCAGCATTTCTTCGGCACGCCCTGGATGCCGCCGATCACCTACACGCCGATCTGGGTCGATCCGCTGAAAAACCTGTCGATGGTCGTCTGGCCGGCGATCGCGACCGGCTACCGCTACTCGGCGGTCGCCACCCGGATGACGCGCTCCGCCATGCTCGAGGTGCTGCGCGAGGACTATGTGCGCACCGCGCGCGCCAAGGGGCTGTGGGAGAAGCTCATCATCCGGCGCCACGCGCTCAAGAACGCCATGCTGCCGGTGATCACTGTGATCGGGATCGAGTTTGCGTTCCTCATCGGCGGGCTGGTGGTGACCGAGCAGGTTTTCAATCTGAACGGGATTGGCAAGCTGTTCGTCGAGTCGGTGATCAACAACGACTACAGCATGACCCAGGCTCTGGTGATGCTGGTGGTGATGATCTTCCTGTTCGTGAACCTGCTGGTCGACGTGCTGTACGCCTGGCTCGACCCGCGCATCCGCTACCGCTAGAAGGACAGGCCATGGCCGCCACCAGCGCAGACATAGACGCCCAGCTCGCCGCGGCGCGCCAGCCTTTCGGCAAGGCAGCATTGACGCTGGTGCGTCAGCAGCCGCTCGGGACAGTGAGCGCGCTGCTGGTGATCGTGATGATCCTGATGGCGCTGTTCGCGCGACAGATCGCGCCCTACGACCCGGTCGCCAACCACTACGAGTTCATGCAGCTCCCGCCCAGCGCGAAATTCTGGCTCGGCACCGATCAGTTCGGGCGCGACATCCTGTCGCGCATCATCTGGGGCGCCCGCACCGCGCTGTTCATCGGTTTTTCCTGCGCCTTTATCGGATCGTTTGTCGGGCTGATCCTGGGGGTGACCAGCGCCTACTTCGGCGGCTGGTTCGACCTTCTGTTCCAGCGCGTGATGGACGTGTTTCTTGCCTTTCCGCTGATCATCATGGCGCTCGCGGTGGTCGCGATTTTCGGCACCGGGGCGCACAACGTGATCGCCGCCATCACCATTCCGCTCATTCCGCGTTGCGCGCGGGTGGTGCGCTCCAGTGCGCTCGCCATCCGCGAGATCCCATATGTGGATGCCGCGCGCGCGCTCGGTTTCAGCCACATGAGGATCATCCTGCGCCACATGGCGCCGAACTGCATGGCGCCGTTCCTGATCATGCTGACCACCTTCCTCGGCCAGGCGATCCTGCTCGAGGCGGCGCTGTCCTACCTCGGGCTCGGCGTGCAGGAACCGACGCCGGCCTGGGGTCTGATGCTTCAGGGCGGCGCGGAAGAATACGCCGAGTCCGCGCCCTGGATCGCGATTTTCCCCGGGCTCGCCATCACGCTCGCCGTGTTCGCGTTCAACCTTTTCGGCGACTCGGTGCGCGACACGCTCGATCCGAAGCTGCGCAGCCGCTAGCTCCGGTACTGGCCGCTAGACTCGGCGCGCGCGCGGATCAGACCAAGCAGACTCTCGGTATACGGCGCCGCGACCCCCGCTTCGCGCGCGATCTCGAGCGTCCCGGTGAGCAGGCCGTCGATCTCGAGCGGCTTGCCGGCCTCCATGTCCTGCAACATCGACGTTTTGAACGGACCCAGCACGCGCGCCATGTCGATGCGCGCCTCGGGGTCGATCGCGGCGTCGACTCCCACCGCTCGCCCGATCTCGAGCACCTCGCGCATGACCGCCACCATGTAGTTCTTCACCAGCGGATCCGCGATCAGGCGGTCCGAGGTCGAAAGGGTGAGTGCGGAGACCGGATTGAAGCTCACGTTGCCGAGCAGCTTGACCCAGAATTCCTTCTCTATCGAGCCGCTTCGCAGCACCTCGAAGCCCGCGCCTTCGCAGGCGTCGGCGACGGCGCGCGTGCGCTCGCCGTTGGCCCCGCCAGGCTCTCCCAGGATCAGCCTGCGGCCCATGGCGTGGCTCACCACGCCCGGTTCGGGCGTCGAAGCGGCGAAATGAATCACGCAGCCGACGATGCGCGAGGTCGGCATGGCGCGCCCGAGCGCGCCGCCGGGGTCAAGGCTCGAAAGCCTGAGCTTGCCGCTGCCGAAGGCGAGGCGGTCGAAGAACCACCATGGCACGCCGTTCATGGCGGTGACGATGGTCGTATCGGGGCCGAGCAGCGGGCCGATGCGCGCCGCCACTTCGGGCAGGGCGTGGCCCTTGACCGCGACGATGACGCAGTCTTGGGCACCGAGGCGCGCCGGGTCTTCTTCTGCGCGTACGCGCGCGACCTGCAGCTCGCCATGGGGCACCGGGCGAATGCGCAGGCCGTGGCGCCTGATGGCCTCGAGGTTCGCGCCGCGAGCGAGCACCGATACCTCCTGCCCGGCGCGCGCCAGCCAACCGGCGATCAGCCCGCCGACCGCTCCGGCGCCATAAACGCATATTTTCATGAGAGGAATCGAATCCCGGAGACGCGCCCGACCGTACAATAAAGACCTGCTGCGGGCAACCGCGATCGGAGGCTCGAGATGTTTTCCTTCATGCAAAAGCTCAAGACCCTGCTGCCGGCGGAGCGCACGCTGCCGGGACGCGCGGCGCAGATGCCGGCGCCCGAGCGCCATTTCGTCAGTGGCCATCCGCTGAAAGCCCCGTTCCCGGTCGGGATGCAGCAGGCGCTGTTCGGCATGGGCTGCTTCTGGGGCGCCGAGCGCCTGTTCTGGGAGACGCCGGGCGTGTACACGACCGCGGTCGGCTATGCCGGCGGCGAGACGCCGAATCCGACCTACGAGGAGGTGTGCAGCGGATGCACCAACCACACCGAGGCGGTACTGGTGGTGTTCGACCCGAACGTCATCTCCTACGACGCGCTGCTCAAGGTTTTCTGGGAGGGGCACGACCCGACCCAGGGCATGCGCCAGGGCAACGACGCCGGCACTCAATACCGCTCGGCGATCTACGCCTACGGCGACGAGCAGCTGCAGGGGGCGCTGGCCTCGAAGCAGGCCTTCGAAAAAGAGCTGCTCAAGCGGGGCTACGGCAAGATCACGACCGAGATCCGCGCCGCGCCGGCGTTCTATTACGCCGAGGACTACCACCAGCAGTACCTGGGCAAGAACCCGAACGGCTACTGCGGGCTGGGCGGCACCGGCGTTTCGTGCCCGGCGGGGGTGCTGGCCAAGGCCTGATGCGCCTCGACAAGTGGCTCTGGGCGGCACGCTTCTTCAAGACGCGCTCGCTCGCGCAGCAGGCGATCGAGGCGGGCAAGGTGCGTCTCGGCGGCGAGCGCGTCAAGCCGTCGCGCGACATCCGGCCAGGCGATCTGCTGGCGATCCGGGTGCAGGAGCTGGAGTGGGAGGTCTCGGTACGCAGGCTGTCCGAGCGTCGAGGTCCCGCGACCGAAGCGCGCGGCCTGTACGAGGAAAGCCCGCACAGCCTGCAAAGACGCGAAACGGCGCTCGCCGAGCGCAGGCTGATGCAGGAGCCTGCGCGCGCAATGCACGGTCGGCCGACCAAGCGCGACCGCCGCACGCTCGAGCGCCTGCGGCGCGGGAACTGAAGCCCGCCGCGCGCTATTTTCTCTTCAGCATCACCTGTGCGTCGTCGATGACCTTGAACGGGCTCCGGCCCCACAGGATCGCGCCGTAGAAGAAGGTCTCGAGCTTGGCGGCGTTGAGCGCCTGCCACTGGTACTGATTGACCAGGATCACCTGTCCGGTCATGCCGAGGTCGCCGATCACCGTGAAGGCGCCTTCGAGTACCGGTTTCTGCGGCGGCTTGTCCCACTTCACCGGATCGACGCGGGAAATCGACCCTGGCTGCTCGCCGGGGAAAACGTCGAAGGAGCCATGGCAGTCGTCCTGGCTGCGCAACGAGCAGGCGAGGCGGCTGCCGCGCGGGGGCATGCAGGCGGTCCGTGTCGGATCAGGCGGCGACGGCGGCCGCCGGACCGCCGGCGCGGATCAGCTCGCGCAGCACGTAGGGCAGGATCCCGCCGTGCTTGTAGTAGTCGACCTCGATCGCGGTGTCGATGCGCGACTTCACTTTGACCTGCCGGCTGGTGCCGTCCTTGCGCTTGATGAACAGCATCAGCTCCTGCTGCGGGCGAATGTCGTCCATCCCGAGCACGTCGACGGTCTCGTCGCCCTGCAGGCCGAGCGACTGTGCGGAGTCCGAGCCCATGAACTGAAGCGGGAGCACGCCCATGCCGACCAGGTTCGAGCGGTGGATGCGCTCGAAGCTGCGCGCGATCACCGCCTTGACGCCCAGCAGCTGGGTGCCCTTGGCGGCCCAGTCGCGCGACGAGCCGGTGCCGTATTCCTCGCCGCCGAACACTACCGTCGGCGTGCCCTCGGCGAGGTAGCGCATTGCGGCGTCGTAGATCGGCATCTTTTCGCCCTTGTACAGGGACACACCGCCCTCGGTGCCGGGCAGCATCAGATTCTTGATTCGCACATTGGCGAAAGTGCCGCGCATCATCACTTCGTGGTTGCCGCGCCGCGCGCCGTAGCTGTTGAAGTCCGCCACCGAGACGTCGTGCTCCTGCAGGTAGATTCCGGCAGGCGAGGTCGGCTTGATCGAGCCCGCCGGCGAAATATGGTCCGTGGTGACCGAGTCGCCGAAGATTCCCAGGATGTGCGCGCCGGCGATCCCGGCGACCTTTCCCGGCTGCATCTCGAAGTCGTCGAAGAACGGCGGCTCCGCGATGTAGGTCGATTCCGGCCAGGTGTAGACCTGCCCGGAAGGGGCCGAGATCTTCTTCCAAAGCGGAGTGGCTTCGCCGAGGCCCGAATACAGGCGCCGGAAAGTCTTCGCGTCCATCGCGAGCTTCATCAGCGACTCGATTTCGTCGTGCGACGGCCAGATGTGGCCGATGTAGACATCCTGGCCGTCCTTCGATTTGCCGAGCGGCTCGGTGCGGAAGTCCTTCAGCATGGTTCCGGCGATCGCGTAGGCGACCACCAGCGGCGGGCTCGCGAGGAAGTTGGCGCGGATATTCGGATGGATGCGCGCCTCGAAGTTTCGGTTACCCGACAGCACCGCGGCGCAGACCAGGTCGTTCTTGACCACGGCCTCCTCGATCGACTGCGCGAGCGGCCCCGCGTTGCCGATGCAGGTGGTGCAGCCGTAGCCCGCGAGATAGAAACCGAGCTTCTCCAGGTAGGGCAGCAGCCCCGCCTTGGTCAGGTACTCGGTGACCACGCGAGATCCCGGCGCGAGCGAGGTCTTGATATGCGGCTTGACCTTGAGGCCGAGCTCGACCGCTTTTTTCGCGAGCAGCCCCGCGGCGAGCAGCACCCCGGGGTTGGAGGTGTTGGTGCACGAGGTGATCGCGGCGATCAGCACGTCGCCCGAGCCGATATCGATCCCGTCGAAGGTCTTGATGCGCTTGCCGAGATCCCCGGGCTTCTTGGCGAAGCCGTTCTCTGCCACCGGCCTCGAGTACAGCTCGGTGAAGGTCTGCTTGACACGCGCCAGGTCGATCCGGTCCTGCGGGCGCTTGGGTCCGGCAAGCGAAGGCATGACCGAGGCGAGATCGAGCTCGAGCGTCTCGCTGTAGTCGATGTCGCCTTTCTTCGGCATGCCGAACAGGCCCTGCGCTGTGAAATACGCCTCGAAGACTTCGATCTCGGCGTCGGTGCGGCCGGTGCCGCGGAAGTACTCGATGGTCCTGCCGTCGACCGGGAAGAACCCCATCGTGGCGCCGTACTCGGGCGCCATGTTGGCCAGCGTGGCGCGGTCGGTGACCGAAAGGGAGGCCGCGCCTTCGCCGAAGAACTCGACGAACTTGCCTACCACCTTCGCTTTGCGCAGCATCTCGGTCACGGTGAGCACGAGGTCGGTCGCGGTGCAGGCCGGATGCAATCTGCCCTTGAGGTGCACGCCGACCACGTCCGGCGTCAGGAAGTACACCGGTTGGCCGAGCATGCCGGCCTCGGCCTCGATGCCGCCGACGCCCCAGCCCACCACTCCGATGCCGTTGATCATCGTGGTGTGGCTGTCGGTGCCGACCAGCGTGTCGGGGTAGTACACGCCATCCTTCGATTTGTGCACGCCGCGCGCGAGGTACTCGAGGTTGACCTGGTGCACGATGCCGATGCCCGGCGGCACGACCTTGAAGGTGTCGAAGGCCTGCATGCCCCACTTCATGAACTGGTACCGTTCCTGATTGCGCTTGAACTCCAGGCGCATGTTGAGGTCGAGCGCGTTCTTCGAGCCGTAATGGTCGATCTGCACCGAGTGATCGACGACCAGGTCGACCGGCACCAGCGGTTCGATCAGCTTCGGGTTCTTGCCCATCTTGTGCGCGACATTGCGCATTGCGGCGAGGTCGACGAGCAGCGGTACGCCGGTGAAGTCCTGCAGCACGATGCGCGCCAGCACGAACGGGATCTCCTCGCTGCGGGCCGCGTTCGGCTGCCAGCCGGCGAGCTGGCGCACGTGCGCTTCGGTGACTTTCTTGCCGTCGCAGTTCCTGAGCACCGACTCGAGCACGATGCGCACCGAAACCGGCAGCCGCTCGACCTTCACCCCGAGCGCCTTGCCCAGCTGCTTGAGCGAGTAGAACTTCCCGTTCTTAAGCGGTTGCAGGGTGTCGTGGAGATTGTGCGCCATGTTCAGGATCCCTTCTTTTTCGATTGCAGGTACTGGGCGAAGCTATGGCTGCGGAACGCGCCGCTCGCAACATACTCGCCCAGCAGCATGAATTCCTTCGGGTCGTAGATGGCGCCGCGCTGGGTCACCAGCACCTTGCCGTCCAGGCCGTAGAAGATGAAAGTCGGCGTGTAGCGGATGCCGGCGGCGCGCGCGAACTCCTTCTCGATCAGGTTCTTGCCGTCGAAGCCGGTGATCGTCTGGTCGCCGCGGGTGTCGATCTGGAACAGCTGGAAGTGCCTGCGGAAGTAGGTCTGCACGTCCGGCCGCGACAGAACCTCGCGCTTCATGCGCGCGCAGTACGGGCAGTCGTCGAACTCGTACATCACCACGATCGCCTGCTTGCCCGCCTTCTTCGCGTCCGCTGCCTCGGCCTTCAAGTCGCCCAGGAAGGGGTGGAAGAAATAGTCGATCGGGTCGCGGTACTCGGTCGCGGACGCTGCCTGCGCGGCCGGCACGAGCAGACACAGCAGGAGGAGGGCGAGGCCGCGGATCTTACGAGCCATGTTTTTTCAATTCCTCCAGCACGCGCGTGCGCTCCTCGATCAGCGCCGCGAGCTGCTCGTCGCAGCGCGCGATCGGCGTCGGGTACTCCCGTACCTGCTTTGAAAGCGCATCGAGTCGGCGTTCGAGTTCGGTCCGATCGGCGTTGGGAAGCTCTGTCGTCATGGCTAGATCACGAATAGGTCCACGAATTCGTCCGCCGGCATGGCGTGCAGCCGGCCGGCGTCCATGCACACTTGGAGGATCGCATTCTGCTGCTTGGATGGGAAGCGGCGTGCGAGGTTTCGCTTGAATTTCTCCACCAGCACCGGCATGCCTTCCTTGCGCCGGCGCTTGTGGCCGATCGGATACTCGCATACGAACTCGCCCAGCTTGCTTCCGTCCTTGAACTCGACTGCAAGCGCGTTTGCGATCGAGCGCTTGTCAGGGTCGTGATAGTCGCGCGTAAAGCCCTTGTCTTCGACGCAGCTAATCCTGGCGCGCAGCGCGTCGATGCGCGGATCGGCGGCGATCGCGTCCTCGTAGTCGCCGGCGGTCAGGCGGCCGAACAGGATCGGCACCGCCACCATGTACTGGATGCAGTGGTCCCGGTCGGCCGGGTTGTTGAGCGGCCCCTTCTTGTCGATGATGCGCAGGCAGGCCTCATGCGTGCGGATCGTGATCTTCTTGATCTCCTCGGGCGTGCGGTTCTGGGCCTTCAACGCCTCGTGGATCTGCATCGCGCACTCGACCGCGGTTTGCGAGTGGAACTCAGCCGGGTAGGAAATCTTGAACAGCACGTTCTCCATCACGTACGAGCCGAAGGGGCGCTGAAACTTGAACTGCTTGCCTTTGAACGAGACGTCGTAGAAGCCCCAGGTCTTGGCCGTCAGCACCGACGGGTAGCCCATCTCGCCGGTCTTGGAGATCATCGCGAGCCGAACGCCGCGGCTGGTGGCGTCGCCCGCCGCCCAGCTCTTTCTCGAGCCGGTGTTCGGCGCGTGGCGGTAGGTCCGCAGGCTCTGGCCGTCGACCCAGGCCTGGGAGACCGCGTTCACCACTTCGTCGTAGCTGCAGCCGATCATTTGCGCCACTACGGCGGTGGTGGCGACCTTGACCAGCAGCACGTGGTCGAGGCCGACGCGGTTGAAGCTGTTCTCGAGCGCGATCACTCCCTGGATCTCGTGCGCCTTGATCATGCCGACGAGCACGTCGCGCATCGGCAGCGGCTTTTTTCCGCTGCGCGAGAGCCAATCGGCCGCGGCGAGGATTCCGCCCAGGTTGTCGGACGGGTGGCCCCACTCGGCGGCGAGCCAGGTGTCGTTGAAGTCGAGCCAGCGGATCATGGCGCCGATGTTGAACGCGGCCTGCACCGGGTCGAGCTGGAACCGGGTTCCCGGCACCTTGGCGCCGTTCGGCACCACCGTGCCCGGCACGACCGGTCCGAGCAGCTTGGTGCAGGCGGGGTATTCGAGCGCCTCCAGGCCACAGCCCAGCGTGTCCATCAGGCAGTAGCGCGCCGTTTCGTAGGCTTCCTTGCTCGTCACCTTGTGCTTGGTGACGTAATCCGCGATCTGGGTCAGCACCTTGTCCGGCGCGCGCCGGACGTTCGAGATATGGCCGGACATCTATTTGTCCGCCTCGGAGAGCGCCTTGAAAGTGTATTCCGCGCCGCCGGATTCCGCGGGGTGGCGCGCCGGCGGGGGCGGGGTGCGGACCGAGGGGTCCTTGTCCCACCACGCGGCGCGGCCTTTCTGTTGCGACTCGATCTCCTCGGGGTGCTGCTCGAGGTACTGGCGCATGAACTTGGTGAGGTCGGATTCGTACTGGGCCATGCTCAGGTCCTTTCCTTGATCGGCTGCCATTTGCGGTTCTCGGGCCCCACATAGTTCGCGCCGGGGCGGATGATCTTGCCGTCGATGCGCTGCTCGATCACGTGGGCCGACCAGCCGCTGGTGCGCGAGATGACGAACAGCGGGGTGAACATCGCGGTCGGCACGCCCATCATGTGGTAGCTGGTGGCGCTGTACCAGTCCAGATTGGCGAACATCTTCTTTTCGCGCGACATCACCTGCTCGATCCGCTCAGAGATCTCGAACAGCTTCATGTCGCCGGCGTCCTTCGACAGGCGCTTGGCGACCGCCTTGATGACCTCGTTGCGCGGGTCGGCGATCGTGTAGACCGGATGGCCGAAGCCGATGATGACCTGCTTTTCGCCGATGCGCCTGACCACGTCCGCTTCGGCCTGGTCGGGCGTGTCGTAGCGGCCGATGACGTCGAACGCAAACTCGTTCGCCCCGCCGTGCTTGGGCCCCTTGAGCGCTCCGATTCCCCCGGTGATCGCGGAATACATGTCGGAGCCGGTGCCTGCGATGACGCGGCAGGTGAAGGTCGAGGCGTTGTACTCGTGCTCGGCGTAGAGGATGAGCGAAGTGTGCATTGCACGCACCCAGAGCTCGCTCGGCTTGCGCCCGTGCAGCAGGTGCAGAAAGTGCCCGCCGATCGAGTCGTCGTCGGTTTCGACGTCGATGCGGCGCCCCGAATGCGAGAAGTGATACCAGTACAGCAACATCGAGCCGAAGCTCGCCATGAGCCGGTCGGCGATGTTGCGCGCTTCCGAGAGCTTGTGGTCCTGGTTTTCGGGCAAGACCGAGCCGAGCGCCGAGCAGGCGGTGCGCATCACGTCCATCGGGTGCGCGTTGGCCGGGATGCATTCGAGCACGTCCTGCACCGCGGCAGGGATGCCGCGCAGGCCGCGCAGCTTGCCCTTGTAGGCCGCGAGTTCGGCGGCATTCGGCAGCTTGCCGTGCACCAGCAAATAGGCGATCTCCTCGAATTCGGCCTTGTCGGCGAACTCCAGGATGTCGTAGCCGCGGTAGTGCAGGTCGTTGCCGCTGCGCCCGACGGTGCAAAGGGCCGTGTTGCCGGCCGGAACGCCGGACAGGGCGACGGATTTCTTGGGCTTAGGCGTTGCTGCGGGCTGAGAAGAGCTCATCGAGTTTTTCCTCGTATGCATGGTAGTCGAGGTATTCGTACAGCTCGTCGCGGGTCTGCATCGCCGCGACGAGATTCTTCTGCGTGCCTTCGCGGCGCAGCGTCTGGTACACGTTGAGTGCGGCCTTGTTCATGGCACGGAAGGCCGACAGAGGATACAGCGCCAGCGCCACGCCGACCGAGCGCAGCTCATCGAGCGTGAACAGCGGCGTCTTGCCGAATTCCGTGATGTTGGCGAGCACCGGAATCCTGGTCGCATCAACGAACTTGCGGTACATCGCGAGCTCGGTGATCGCCTCGGGGAAGATCATGTCCGCGCCGGCGGCGGCGTACGCGGATGCGCGCTCCAGGGCGCGCTCGAGGCCCTCGCTCGCCAGGGCGTCGGTGCGCGCCATGACGACGAAATCGGGATCGCTGCGCGCGTCGACCGCGGCCTTGATGCGGTCGCACATCTCCTGCCTGGTTACCAGCTCCTTGCCCGGGCGATGGCCGCAGCGCTTGGCGCCGACCTGGTCCTCGATGTGCATCGCCGCGGCACCGAACTTGATTAGCGACTTGGTGGTGCGGGCGACGTTGAAGGCGCTCGCGCCGAAGCCGGTGTCGACGTCGACCAGCAGCGGCAGGTCGCACACGTCGGTGATGCGCCGGATGTCGGTCAGCACGTCGTCCAGATTCGAGATGCCGAGGTCGGGCATGCCGAGCGAGCCGGCCGCGACGCCCCCGCCGGAGAGGTAGATCGCCCGATAGCCGGAGCGCTTGGCGAGCAGCGCGTGGTAGGCGCAGATCGCCCCGATCACCTGCAGCGGGGACTCCTGCTTGAGCGCGAGGCGGAACTTTGCGCCGGGGGAGGTTTGGTTCATCGCGTGGCTCCTAGCCCAGCAGGTGCTTGATGCCGTCGCGCTCCTCGTGCAGCTCCTTGAGCGTTGCGTCCATGCGCTTGCGGCTGAAATCGCTGATCTCGATGCCTTTGACGATCTGGTACTGCCCGCCTTTGCAGGTCACCGGATAGCCGTACAGCACGCCCTCGGCGATACCGTAGCTGCCGTCGGCGGGGATGCCCATGGTGACCCAGTCGCCCTCGGGCGTGCCGGAGACCCAGGTGCGCACGTGGTCGATCGCCGCGTTCGCGGCGCTCGCCGCGGACGAAAGTCCGCGCGCCTCGATGATCGCCGCGCCGCGCTTCTGCACGGTCGGGATCAGCGTCTTTTCGAGCCACTCCTGGTCGTTGATCATGGGCCACACCTTCTTGCCCTCGCACTCGGCCTGGAACAGGTCGGGGTACTGGGTCGCCGAGTGGTTGCCCCACACCGTGACCTTGCGGATAGACGACAGCGGCTTGCCCAACTTGTGCGCGATCTGGGACAAGGTGCGGTTGTGGTCGAGGCGCATCATGCCGGTGAACTGGGTCGGCTTGAGCGAGGGGGCGTTCTTCATCGCAATCAGCGCGTTGGTGTTGGCCGGGTTGCCGACGACCAGCACCTTGACGTTGCGGCTGGCGACCTTGTCGAGCGCCTTGCCCTGCGGGGCGAAGATCTTGCCGTTGGCCTCCAGCAGGTCCTTGCGCTCCATTCCCGGACCGCGCGGGCGCGCGCCGACCAGCAGCGCGACCTCGACATCCTTGAAGGCGGCCATCGGATCGGAGGCCGCGACCATCCCGTGGAGCAGGGGAAAGGCGCAGTCGTCCAGCTCCATCATCACGCCCTTGAGCGCCTTTTGCGCCTTCTCGTCCGGGATCTCGAGCAACTGCAGGATGACGGGCTGATCCTTGCCGAGCATCTCGCCGCTGGCAATGCGAAACAGGAGGCTGTAGCCGATTTGGCCAGCGGCGCCGGTGACGGCGACGCGTACTGGGGCTTTGGACATGTATGGCTCCGGAAGGGCGCGTTCTGAGGTGGTAGGCGATTCTAGGCCGGTGGCCCGGCTGCGCGCGCCATGTTATGCGGCCCCTGGAATGAAGTCAATGTGTCTTATGTCTTATAAAAGACATATGACACAATATAGACGACCACCTGTTTCTGTGTTGAAATGGCCTCTGTGAGCTCGCCCACCTTCAGCCCGCTGTACAAGCAAATCAAGGAGTTGCTGCTTGACGGGCTGCGCGGCGGCGAATGGCGCCCGGGCGACGCCATCCCGAGCGAAATCGAACTGGCGGCGCGCTACCGCGTCAGCCAAGGCACGGTGCGCAAGGCGATCGACGAGCTCGCAGCGGACAATCTGCTGGTTCGCCGCCAGGGCAAGGGAACCTTCGTCGCCAGCCACGGCGAGCCGCAGGTGCGCTTTCGTTTCCTGCGCCTCGCGCCGGACGCCGGCGGCCCGGTGGCCGCGGAGCGCAAGCTGCTCGACTTTCGCCGCGCGCGCGCAAGCGCCGAGATCGCGCGGATGCTGGAGCTGCGTACCGGCGACAGCATGATAGTGCTCACGCGTCTGCTGCTGTTCTCCGGCGACCCGGTCGTGCTCGAGGAAGTGTGGTTGCCGGCCGGACTGTTCAGGGGTCTCACCGCTGCGGCGATTACCGAGCACAAGGGCGCGCTCTACAACCTGTTCGAAACCCAGTACGGCACGCGGATGGTGCGCGCCGAGGAGAAGCTCAAGGCCAGATCGGCCGACGCCGAAACTGCGAAACTGCTTGCCGTCGAGCCGGGCCACGCGCTGCTGGAAGTGGAGCGCCTTTCATACACTTACGGCGACCGTCCGGTCGAATGGCGGCGCGGGCTGTACAAGACCGATCGCCATTTCTACCGCAGCGAGCTGGGATAAATGCGGCATTGCAGCGATATAATTCAATTATGCCGCAAGCGGCCTCGAACAAAAAACGTCCCAAGTACCTCAGCCTGACCGCGCTGCTGTTCGAGATCCGCCTGCCGCTGGCGGGATGGGTGTCGATCCTGCATCGCATCAGCGGCGCGCTGCTGTTCATCGGTACGCTGTGGCTGCTGTTCATGCTGGACCGCAGCCTTGCCTCCGCGCGCGAGTTCGCCTTCGTCGTCCATTACCTGCACTTGTGGCCGGTCAAGCTCGCGCTGCTGGTCCTGATCTGGGCCTACTGCCACCATTTCTGCGCCGGCATCCGTTTCCTGCTGCTGGAGACGCAACGCGGCTGGGACAAGCCGACCGCGCGCCTGACCAGCATCATCGTGCTGGTTGCGGGCCTCGCGCTGACCGCCGTCTTCGGGGTCAAGCTATGGTGAGCCGGATCGTTGTGGGGGCGCATTACGGCTGGCGCGACTGGCTCGCGCAGCGGGTGACCGCGGTGATCATGGCGGTGTACACGGTCATCCTCGCGGCGGTCCTGCTGCTCGGCGCGCCGATCGACTACGGTGTCTGGAGCAATCTGTTCGCTCAAGGCTGGATGCGGGTGGCGACGCTGCTGTTCGCGGTCAGCGTCGCGTGGCATATGTGGATCGGCGTGCGCGACATCCTGATGGACTACGTCAAGCCCGTCGGCCTGCGGCTCGCGCTGCAGGTGATCGTCATCCTGACCGTCGCCGGCTACCTCGGCTGGACGGTGCAGATTCTTTGGAGATGAGCGTGGGGCTGCAGGCCAGAAAATTCGACGCGATCGTGGTGGGCGCGGGGGGCTCGGGGTTGCGCGCCGCGCTCGAGCTCGCGCGCGCCGGGTTGCGCGTTGCGGTGCTGAGCAAGGTCTTTCCGACCCGCTCGCACACGGTCGCTGCGCAGGGCGGCATCGCGGCGCCGCTCGGCAACTCGTCCGAGGATCACTGGCACTGGCATATGTACGACACCGTCAAGGGCTCGGACTACCTGGGCGACCAGGACGCGATCGAGTACATGTGCCGCCGCGCCACCGAGGTGGTGATCGAGCTCGAGCACATGGGCATGCCGTTCGACCGACTCGACAACGGCAAAATCTACCAGCGGCCGTTCGGCGGTCACACCCAGGACTACGGCAGCGCGAAGATGGCGATGCGCGCCTGCGCGGCCGCGGACCGCACCGGCCACGCGATGCTGCATACCCTCTACCAGCAGAACGTGAAGGCAAGCACGCAGTTCTTCGTCGAGTGGATGGCGCTCGATCTGATCCGCGACGCCGAAGGCGCGGTGCTGGGGGTCGTGGCGCTCGAGATGGAGACCGGCGAGGCGATGATCCTGCAGGCCAAAGCGACCATCCTCGCTACCGGCGGCGCCGGGCGCATTTTCGCCGCCAGCACCAATGCCTTCATCAATACGGGCGACGGCCTGGGCATGGTGGCGCGGGCGGGCATTCCGCTCGAGGACATGGAGTTCTGGCAGTTCCACCCGACCGGCGTTGCCGGGGCAGGGGTGCTGATCACCGAAGGGGTGCGGGGCGAGGGCGGCTACCTGCTCAACAAGGACGGCGAGCGCTTCATGGAGCGCTACGCACCGAACGCCAAGGACCTGGCCAGCCGCGACGTGGTGTCGCGCGCGATGGCGACCGAGATCAAGGAAGGACGCGGCTGCGGCCCCGAAGGCGACCACGTGCTGCTCAAGCTCGACCACCTCGGACCGGAGGTGATCAACCTGCGCCTGCCCGGAATCCGCGAGATCGCAATCAAGTTCGCCAATGCCGACCCGATCAAGGACCCGATCCCGGTGGTGCCGACCGTGCACTACCAGATGGGCGGGATCCCCGCCAATCACCTTGGCCAGGTGGTGGCGCCGCGCGGCGGCGACTCCGAGACGCCGGTTCCCGGACTTTACGCGGTGGGCGAGTGCTCATGCGTGTCGGTGCATGGCGCGAACCGGCTCGGCACCAATTCGCTGCTCGACCTGCTGGTGTTCGGCAAGGCGAGCGGGGAGCAGGCGGTGGCCGACATAAGGGCCATGCCGGGCGCCCACAAGGATCTGCCCAAGGACGCGGCGGATCGATCCTTGGCGCGCCTGGCGCGGCTCGATTCGGCCAGCGGCGGCGAGCGCGTGGCCGAGGTCGGCGCCGACCTGAGGCGCACGATGCAGGCGCATTGCAGCGTGTTCCGCTTCCCCGAATTGCTGCTTGAGGGCGTGAGCAAGGTGAAGCAGATCGCCGCACGCGCCGAGCGGACGACCATCCAGGACAAGTCGAAGGTGTTCAACACGGCGCGCGTCGAAGCGCTCGAGCTGGACAACCTGGTGGAGACCGCGCTTGCGACCATCGTCTCGGCCGAAGCGCGCAAGGAAAGCCGCGGCGCGCAGGCGCGGGCCGATTTCCCCGAGCGCGACGACAAGAACTGGCTCAAGCACACGCTCTGGTACAAGGAGGGCAACCGGCTGGAGTACAAGCCGGTCCACCTCAAGCCGATGTCGGTTGAGACCTTCGAACCCAAGGTACGGACCTACTGATGCGTTTCTCCATCTATCGCTACGATCCGGACAGGGACGCGCGCCCGCGGATGCAGGACTACGAGCTCAGCGTCGAGCCCACCGACCGCATGCTGCTCGACGCGCTGATCCGGCTCAAGGCGCAGGACGACTCGTTGTCGTTCCGCCGCTCCTGCCGCGAGGGCGTGTGCGGCTCGGACGCGATGAACATCAACGGCAAGAACGGCCTCGCGTGCATTACCAAGATCGCGGACCTGCCGGACAAGGTGACGCTGCGGCCGCTGCCCGGCCTGCCGGTGGTGCGCGACCTGATCGTCGACATGACCCAGTTCTTCAATCAGTATCATTCGGTCAAGCCCTACCTGATCACGCACGACGCGCCGCCGGAGCGCGAGCGGCTGCAGTCGCCCGCCGAGCGAGAGGAGCTCAACGGCCTTTACGAGTGCATCCTGTGCGCGTGCTGCTCGACCTCATGCCCGTCGTTCTGGTGGAACCCGGACAAATACGTCGGCCCGGCCGGGCTGCTGCAGGCCTACCGTTTCATCGCAGATACGCGCGACCAGGCTACCTCGGAACGGCTCGATAACCTGGACGACCCGTACCGTCTGTTCCGCTGTCACACGATCATGAATTGCACCGACGCCTGTCCGAAGAATCTAAATCCGGCGCTGGCGATCGGCAAGATCAAGGAGATGCTCGTTCGGCGTGCCGTGTGATGGACCGCGCTGCGCACGATAGGCTGAAGTGGAAATGCCGCCGGGGGCTGCTCGAGCTCGACCTGGTGCTGGAAAGGTTCGTGCATCGCCACGCGAGCGCACTGGACGAGGACGGGCTGGCGCGCCTCGGAGAGCTGCTCGAGTTGCCGGACAACGACCTGTGGGACATCGTAAGCGGGCGCAGTGAAATGTACGCGGCCCGACTCGGCGATGTCGTCGCCCGCCTGCGGGCGTCTTGATAAGGAGAAGACCTTGGATAAGAAAGCCACGCTGAAGCTGCCGGACGGCGGCAGCATCGACTTCCCGGTCCTGTCGGGATCCGTGGGGCCGGACGTCGTCGACATCCGCGCGCTCTACGGCAAGACCGGGGTATTCACCTACGATCCGGGGTTCCTGTCGACCGCCAGCTGCGCCTCGACGATCACCTACATCGACGGCGACCAGGGGGTGCTGCTGTACCGCGGCTACCCGATCGAGCAGCTCGCGGTGCACTGCGACTTTCTCGAGGTCTGCTACCTGCTGCTGAGAGGCGAGCTGCCGAACCAGAAGCAGAAGAACGACTTCGTCGCAATGGTGACCAAGCACACCATGGTTCACGACCAGATCAACCGCTTCTTCACCGGGTTCCGGCGCGACGCGCACCCGATGGCGGTGCTGGTGGGGGTGGTCGGCGCGCTGTCTGCCTTCTACCACGACTCGCTCGACATCTCCGACCAGCGCCACCGCGAGGTCGCGGCGTTCAGGCTGATCGCTAAGCTGCCCACGCTGGTGGCGATGGCCTACAAGTACAACATGGGCCAGCCTTTCGTCTATCCGCGCAACGACCTTTCGTACACCGCGAACTTCATGCGCATGATGTTCGCGGTGCCGGCGGAGGAGTACCGCAGCAACGACGTGCTGGTGCGGGCGCTCGACCGCATCTTCATCCTGCACGCCGACCACGAGCAGAACGCATCGACCTCGACCGTGCGGCTGTCGGGCTCCTCGGGCGCCAACCCGTTCGCCTGCATCGCGGCGGGGATCGCCTGCCTGTGGGGACCGGCGCACGGCGGCGCCAACGAGGCCGCGCTGCAGATGCTCGATCACATCGGCGACGTGTCCAAGATCGGCGAGTTCATCAAGCAGGTGAAGGACAAGAACTCCGGGGTCAAGCTGATGGGCTTCGGCCACCGCGTATACAAGAACTACGATCCGCGCGCCAAGCTGATGCGCGAGACCTGCTACGAGGTGCTCGAGGAGCTGGGGCTGCACGACGACCGCCTGTTCAAGCTGGCGATGGCGCTGGAGAAGATCGCGCTGGAGGACGACTATTTCGTGTCGCGCAAGCTGTACCCGAACGTGGATTTCTACTCCGGGATCGTGCAGCGCGCGCTGGGCATTCCGGTGAGCATGTTCACCTGCATCTTCTCGCTCGCGCGCACCGTGGGCTGGATCGCGCAGTGGAACGAGATGATCGTCGATCCGGACCAGAAGATCGGCCGCCCGCGCCAGCTCTACAAGGGCGCGACGCGCCGTGACGTGCTGCCCATAGACAAGAGGTAAGTCCCATGATGAAGCAGCTGCTCTCCAATTCCTACCTGTTCGGGGGCAACGCGCCCTTCATCGAGGAGTTGTACGAGCAGTATCTGGCCAACCCCGGGGCGGTGCCCGAGGAGTGGCGCGAGTACTTCGACCAGATGCAGCTGATGCCCGATGCGGCGGGCAGCGCCGGCAAGGACGTCGCGCACGGACCGGTGGTCGAATCCTTCGTGCAACGCGCAAAGGCCGGGGACCTCGCCGGGCGGGCTGCGCCGCAGATCGACGTCGCCCACGAGCGGCTGCAAGTCTCGGCCCTGCTGCTGGTGACGGCCTACCGCATCGCGGGGTCGCGCTGGGCGACGCTCGATCCGCTCAAGCGCCTGCCGCGCCCGTCGGTGCCGGAGCTGGAAGCGGCCTACTACGACCTCTCCGAGGCCGACCTCGACCGCGAAGTCAGCTCCGGTTCGTTCGTCGGGCTGGATCGCACCTCGCTCAGAAACCTGATTCACGCGCTGCGCGACACCTATTGCGGCAACATCGGCTTCGAGTACATGTTCATCGGCGACCGTGCGCAGCGCGACTGGATCCAGCAGCGCATCGAGTCGGTACGGGCGACGCCGAAGTACGCGCCGGAGGTGCAGAAGCGCCTGCTGCAGAAGCTGACCGAGGCGGAGCAGCTCGAGCGCTACCTGCACACGCGATACGTCGGCCAGAAGCGCTTTTCGCTCGAAGGCGGCGAGAGCCTGATCCCGTCGATCGACGAGCTGATCCAGCGCGCGGGGGCGACGGGCGTGCATGAGATCGTGATCGGCATGGCCCATCGCGGACGGCTCAACGTGCTGGTCAACGTGCTCGGCAAGATGCCGCAGGAGCTGTTCCAGGAGTTCGAAGGCAAGCATGCGCACGAGCTGCCGCTGGGCGACGTCAAGTACCACAACGGCTTTTCGTCCGATATCTCGACCAGCGGCGGGCCGGTGCATATCTCGCTCGCCTTCAATCCCTCGCATCTGGAGATCGTCAATCCGGTGGTCGAGGGATCGGTGCGCGCGCGCCAGCGCCGGCGCGACGACAAGACCGGCGACCAGGTGCTGCCGATCCTGATTCACGGCGATGCCGCGTTCGCGGGACAGGGCGTCGTGATGGAAACCCTGAATCTTTCCGGCACGCGCGGCTACGGCACCGGCGGCACGGTGCATCTGGTGGTGAACAACCAGATCGGCTTCACCACCTCTGATCCGCGCGACACGCGCTCGACCATCTATTGCACCGACGTGGCGAAGATGGTCGAAGCGCCGATCTTCCACGTCAACGGCGACGATCCGGAGGCGGTGCTGTTCGTCACGCAGCTGGCGCTCGATTTCCGGCAGCAGTTCAAGAAGGACGTGGTGATCGACCTGGTGTGCTTCCGCAAGCTCGGCCACAACGAGCAGGACGAGCCGTTCATCACCCAGCCGCTGATGTACAAGAAGATCTCGCAGCATCCCGGGACGCGCAAGCTCTACGCCGACAAGCTGGCGACGCTGGGCGTGATCGAAGCCGACGACGCCGAGGCGATGATCAAGCAGTTCCGCGCCGACCTGGATGCCGGCAAGCACAGCAGCAACCCCGTGATCTCGAACTTCAAGAGCAAGTTCGCGGTCGATTGGGCGCCCTACCTGAACACCAAGTGGACCGACGCCGCCGACACCCACGTGCCGCTGGCCGAGCTGCAGCGCCTGGCCGAGCGCGTCACCAGCGTGCCCGAGGACTTCAAGCTCCATCCGACGGTCGAGCGCGTGCTGCAGGCGCGGCGGCAAATGGCGGCCGGCAAGCTGCCGGTCGACTGGGGCATGGCTGAGACCCTCGCCTACGCCTCGCTCGTGTCCAACGGCTACGACGTCAGGCTGTCGGGGCAGGACGCGGCGCGCGGCACTTTCGCGCATCGCCACTCGGTGCTGCACGACCAGGACCGCGAGCGCTGGGACTCCGGCACTTACGTGCCGCTGCAGAACATCTCCAAGGACCAGGGCTCATTCGTGGTGATCGACTCGGTGCTTTCGGAGGAGGCGGTGCTCGGTTTCGAGTACGGCTTCTCGACCGCCGAGCCGACCGCGCTGGTGATCTGGGAGGCTCAGTTCGGCGATTTCGCCAACGGCGCTCAAGTGGTGATGGACCAGTTCATCAGCTCCGGCGAAGCGAAGTGGGGCAGGGTCTGCGGGCTGACGATGTTCCTGCCGCACGGCTACGAGGGCCAGGGGCCGGAGCACTCCTCGGCGCGGCTGGAGCGTTACCTGCAGCTGTGCGCAGAGCACAATATGCAGGTCTGCGTGCCGTCCAACGCATCGCAGATCTTCCACCTCCTGCGGCGCCAGATGCTGCGTCCGTTCAGGAAGCCCTTGATCGTGCTCACGCCGAAGTCCCTGCTGCGCAAGAAGGAGGCGTCGGTGTCGATCAAGGATCTGGCCAACGGCTCGTTCCTGACCGTCGTGCCCGAAGTCGACGCGCTCGATCCCAAGGCCGTCACGCGCATCATCGCTTGCTGCGGCAAGGTCTACTACGATCTGCTGGCCGCCCGGCGCGAACGGCGCCTGGACCACGTCGCGATCATCCGCGTCGAGCAGCTCTACCCCTTCCCGCACAAGCCGTTCGCCGCCGAGATGAGGGCATATCCGAATGCGCGCGAGGTCGTATGGTGCCAGGAGGAGCCGCAGAACCAGGGCGCGTGGTACGAGACCGCGCACTACTTCACGGAGAACATGCGCAGCGACCAGAAGCTGCACTACGCCGGCCGTCCGCCCTCGGCAGCGCCTGCGGGCGGATATCTGACCAAGCACAACGCGCGCCAGGCGGCGCTGGTCGATATGGCATTCGGCAAGTTCAAGTAACGAATCAGGCTGCAGCCCGGCGCGTTGCGCGCTGGTTTTTCGTCAACTCGGGCGAGGTCAAGCCGGACCCGGGGAAAAATCGAACGGGAGATCGAAGTGATTATCGAAGTCAAAGTGCCGCAATTGTCGGAGTCGGTCTCCGAGGCCACTCTGCTCGAGTGGCACAAGAAGGAAGGCGATGCGGTGTCGCGGGATGAGAACCTGATCGACATCGAGACCGACAAGGTCGTGATGGAGCTGCCCGCGCCGGCCGACGGCGTGCTGACCAAGGTTCTCAAGGCGGATCGCGTCTCGGTCGTTTCGGGCGAGGTGATCGCCACCATCGATACCGATGCCAAGCCCGCCGCGGGCGCGGCACCCAAGCCCGCGG
>JBAUTD010000220.1:0-3992 GCA_049582045.1 Burkholderiales bacterium | reverse complement strand
GGCGAGGGGGCCGACGAGGTCTTCGCCGGCTACGACCTGTTCCGCGAAGCGAAAGTGCGACGCTTCTGGGGCCGCAGGCCCGAGTCCAAGTTGCGCCCCCAATTGCTCGAGCGACTTTACCCTTACTTGGTGCGCTCCCCGGTGGCCCAGCAGGCGATGGCGCGAGAATTTTTCGGCCGCGGGCGCGAGCGGTGGGAGGCGCCGGGATTCGGCCACAGTCCACGCTGGCGATCGACGGCGGCGCTGCAGAGGTTGTTTTGCCCCGGGATCCGGAGCGCGGCGCAGCGCGCCGACGTGGTGGGGCACCTGCTCTCGACGCTGCCGGCGGAGTTTGCGCGCTGGTCCGCTCTGGCGCAGGACCAGTACCTCGAAGTGCGAACCCTGCTATCGGGCTATCTGCTCGCCTCGCAGGGCGACCGAATGCTGATGGCGCATTCGGTGGAAGGGCGCTTTCCGTTCCTCGATCCGGAAGTGGTGGAGCTCGCGAATGCGCTGCCGCCTGGCTACAAGCTGCGCGTCCTCGACGAAAAGCACGTACTCAAGCTTGCGGCCGACGGGTTGGTGCCGGAGGAAATCCGGCGCCGGCCCAAGCAGCCCTATCGCGCACCGGACGCCGCGTGCTTCGTCGCGCCCGACGCTCCGGACTGGATTGCCGAGACCGTCAGCCAGCGGGCAATTGCCGACGCGGGAATCTTCGACGCCGCATCGGTTGCGAGGCTTTGGCGCAAGTGCAGCGGTGGCGGCGCAGGCCCATTCTCGAACTCCGACAACATGGCCCTGTGCGGCGTGCTGTCCACGCAGTTGCTTCATGCGCAACTCGTTCGTCGTTCGCCCGATCGCCCGGTCGTCGCGGACTACCGAACGGTGATCGACCGCCTGATTTCCTAGGTAATTTCACAATGCTGATGACGAAGCGTCGGCGTCACATCATTCTTGCCTGCGCAGTAGGCATGACGCTGCTTCAGGTGTGGGCGGCGTGGAACCCTTCCGTCGGACAGTTCGCTGCCGGCAGGCTGCATCTGCATGCGTTGGCGCATTTCGGTTCGTATGCGCTTCTTGCGATTGCCTGGGCCTGCGCATTGCCCGAAGTTCCGCTAATCGTGATCGGCTTCGCCGTCATCGCCTTCGGCGTTGGTCAGGAGGCGCTCGAAGTGTTCGGCCATTTGCACAACTTCGAGCGGCACGACGTGCTGATCGACGCCCTCGGTGCACTTGCGGGCGCGCTGGTGAGCGAGCTGCTGCGCTAGCCGTGCGCGAAATCCCAGTAGAGCTGGCGGGCGCGAGTGTAGAAGGGTCCCGGTTTCAGCTCGCGCTCGTCGATGCGGACGATCGGCGCCACTTTGGCGAAATTGCCGGACGAGAAGATCTCGTCGGCGGCGAGGAAGTCGGCGTAGCTCAGGCTTGCCTCGACGACCGTGACGCCGGCGCCGCGCAGCAGGCCGACCACGCGCCGGCGCGTCACGCCGTCGAGGAACGTTCCGTTCGGCGCCGGTGTGTAGACCACGCCGTCCTTTGCCAGGAAGACATTGGCGTTCGCGAGCTCGGCGACGTTGCCGAGCATGTCGAGCAGCAGGCAGTTCCCGAATCCGCGCGATTCCGCTTCGAGCAGGGCGCGGCCGTTGTTCGGGTACAGGCAGCCCGCCTTGGCTTCGAGCGGGGCGCACTCGCGCGTCGGGCGCCGAAACGGCGACAGCGTAATCGCGCTGCCGGTGGGCTTGGGCATCGGCGCTTCATAGATGCACAGGCACCAGCGCGTCGTCTCGGGATCGAATTTCACGCCGCCGCCGAAGCCGGCCTCGGCCCAGTACATCGGCCGGATATAGAGCTCGGCGCCCGGGCCGAAGCGAGCGACGCCCTCCCTGGCGAGTCCAAGCCAGGTTTCCTGGGTGACGACGGGTTTCAACTTGAAGCTGTTTGCCGAGGCGTTCACGCGGGCACAATGCAGCTCCAGGTCCGGGGTCACGCCCTCGAACGCGCGCGCGCCGTCGAATACGCTGGAGCACAACCACGCGCCATGGGTGCGCGGTCCCATGATCGGCACGTTGCCTTCGTGCCATTCGCCTTCGAAGAAAGTCCAGGTCCTGGAGTGCATACTCACGCACGATCCTCCTGTTCCGTGTCCGGATGTATCCTCGCGCCATTATCCCATCGCCATGACCGGCAACCGACGCTGTCCCGCGTCGACGATGTTGTTAAAGTTCGAAAAGCTTTCTGAGCGTCGGCATGCCACTGGATCCCAAGGCAAAGCGAATTATCGACATGATGTCGGCCGGTGCGGCGGCCACCGGCGCATCCGCCAGCATCGAGGCGCGGCGCGATGGATTCCGCAAGTTGATGCGGATGTCTGCGGCACCGCCTAGCGCTTGCGGCGTCGAGGAGCGGTCGCTGCCCGGCCCAGGCGGGCAGCTCGCAGCGCGGCTCTATTCGCCCGACGAAGCCGCGGCCGGGCCGCTGCCCGGACTGGTATTCTTCCACGGCGGAGGGCTCGTTGCCGGCAGCCTGGACACCCACGATGCCCTGTGCCGCACGCTCGCCGCGACGTCCGGCTGCCGGGTCGTTTCGGTCGCCTATCGTCTTGCGCCTGAATTCAGGTTTCCCGCCGCGGTCGAGGACGCCTGCGCCGCCAGCGCCTGGATAGCTGCCCACGCGGATTCGTTCGGGATTGACGCGGCGCGACTCGCCGTCGGCGGGGATTCGGCGGGCGGCACCCTCGCCGCGGTGGTCTGCCAATGGGCGCGAGGCAAGGCCGCTCCACGCTTCGCCGCGCAACTCCTGCTGTGCCCGGTGCTCGATTTCGCGGCGATTTCGGCCTCGCGGCGCGAATTTTCTCGCGGCTACCTGCTCGACGAGGCGACCATGCAGCGGGACCTGGAGCACTATCACGACGGCAAGACCGCCCTGGAGGATCCGCGCATCTCTCCGCTGCGCGAGCCCGGCCTGGGTGGCCTGCCGCAGGCCATTATCCACACCGCCGAGTTCGACCCCCTGCGCGACGAAGGGCTCGCCTATGCCGGGCGCCTGGTCCAAGCCGGCGTTCCGGTGCGACACATTTGCCACGCGGGGATGATCCACCACTTCTACGGCATGCCGGGGATCCTTCCTCGCGCACAGCAGACGCTGGCGCGCATCGGTGCGGACTTGGGTGCCGCGCTGCGCGGCATGTAAGGGATTGTCAGCTTCGCTTATTGTGTGTAACTTGCCGGCTATGATTCGATCTCGTCAGGTATTCAAAATCGGGACATCCGGGGGGACAAGGGGCGTGGAAATCAGATCCAATTGGGGCAAGATTCTGCTGGTGGTATTGCTCGCAACGGCCGGGGTGGTCGGCGTCGCGGTCGCGGGCCTCGTCCAGGAGCGGTCGGCCTATCTCGATTACGACGACAAGCTGGGGACGGTCAACCATCACGAGCTCGAACCGGTCTCGATCGATCCGTCCTGGGTGCTTTCCGGGTCGCCCAAGTTCGCCATGACCGTGTTCTCGGACGCCCAGCATCTGGGTTCGTTCAGCGGCATTTGGCAGGCGACGGGCCCGGGAAAATTCGTCTGGAAGTACAATGTCGACGAATCAATCTACATTCTCGATGGCTCGGTCGAGCTCGAGTACATGGGCAAGAAACTGACTCTGCGGCCCGGCGACAGCACCTTCTTTGCCGCCGGCACCGAGGCGACCTGGACCGTTCGGGATCACGTCCGCAAGACTTTCAGGATTTATCAGGTGAGCCGGACCACCCGGCTGATGAGGCGGCTGCTAACGGCCTTCGGAGCCAACTGAACCGGATTTTGCAGCTTTTGACTGTCCGGAGGGGCTGCATCGACCATACTTGCGGTCATGCGTAGAGAGACGATCGCGGTCCATTCCGGGTACGAGCCCGATCCGACCACCAAGGCGGTCGCGGTCCCGATCTATCAGACGGTCGCCTACGCCTTCGACAGCGCCGACCACGGTGCGGCGCTGTTCAATCTCGAGGTGGAGGGGTACCGCTACAGCCGCA
>JBAUTD010000219.1:0-11677 GCA_049582045.1 Burkholderiales bacterium | reverse complement strand
GCTCGAGGCTGCGCGCGACAAGCCCTTTCTCGGCATCTGCATCGGCTTGCAGATGCTTTTCGAGCGCACCGAGGAAGGCGGCGTGCAGGGGCTGGGCGTGCTCGCCGGCGCGGTGCGCCGATTCGCTTCGGACATGCGCGACGAGCGAACCGGCGCGCGGCTGAAGGTGCCGCACATGGGCTGGAACGAGGTCGCCCAGGTGCAGCGCCACGCGCTGTGGCAGGGGATCGCCGAGGCGAGCCGGTTCTACTTCGTGCACAGCTACTACGCCGACGAGGCCGACCCCGCTGTTCGCGCCGGTCGCACGACCTACGGCACGGCCTTTACCTGCGCGGTTGCGCGCGATAATATCTTTGCCGTACAGTTCCATCCGGAAAAGAGCCAAGCGGCTGGTTTGCAGCTCCTGCGCAACTTCGTTTACTGGCAACCCTGATTTTTCCAGCGCCCCCCGCGCGCCCTGGCGTCACGACGCCGTGCCGCCCCCCGACAGAGACATGCTGATCATCCCCGCGATCGACTTGAAGGACGGGCGCTGCGTGCGCCTGAAGCAAGGCGACATGAGCACCGCGACCGTGTTCTCGGAGGACCCGGTCGCGATGGCGCGGCACTGGGCCGGGCAGGGCGCGCGGCGCCTGCACATCGTCGACTTGAACGGCGCGGTGGCGGGCAGGCCGAAGAACGAGAAGGTGATCCGCGCCATCATCAACGCGGTCGGCGAGCAGGTGCCGATCGAAATCGGGGGCGGCATCCGCGACCTCGACACGATCGAGAGCTATATCGACGCCGGCGTGCAATACGTGGTGATCGGCACCGCCGCGGTGAAGAACCCCGGTTTCCTGTCGGACGCTTGCTACGCGTTCCCGGGACGCATCATCGCGGGCCTCGACGCCAAGGACGGCAAGGTCGCGGTCGAGGGCTGGTCGAAGATGACCGGGCACGACGTCGTCGACCTGGCGAAGAAATACGAGGAGTACGGCGTCGAGGCGCTGATCTACACCGACATCGGGCGGGACGGCATGATGGGCGGGATCAACATCGAGGCCACGCTCAAGCTCGCGCAGGCGATCAAGACGCCGGTCATCGCCTCGGGCGGGCTGGACAGCGTCAAGGACATCGAAGCCGTGTGCGCCAGGCTCGCGCCAGAGGGCATCATCGGCGCCATCGCAGGGCGCGCGCTGTACGAGGGCAAGCTCGACTTCAAGCAGGCGCAGGCGGCCGCGGACAAGGCGGTGGGCAAGGAGTAGCGCGGTGTCGCTCGCCAAGCGCGTCATCCCCTGCCTCGACGTGACCGCGGGCAGGGTGGTGAAGGGCGTGAATTTCGTCGGCCTGCGCGACGCCGGCGACCCGGTCGAGATCGCGGCGCGCTACGACGAGCAGGGCGCCGACGAGCTTTGTTTTCTGGACATCACCGCCAGCTCGGACGAGCGCGACATCATCGTGCACATGATCGAGGCGGTCGCCGAGCGGGTGTTCATCCCGCTCACCGTGGGCGGCGGCGTGCGCAAGGTCGAGGACGTTCGGCGGCTGCTGAACGCGGGCGCGGACAAGGTATCCATCAACACCGCCGCGGTGCAGAATCCGGACCTGGTGCGCCAGGCCTCGGACAAGGTCGGAAACCAGTGCATCGTGGTCGCGATAGACGCCAAGCGAAGGAACGCGGGCGGCGGTTGGGAGGTCTATACCCACGGCGGACGCAGGGCCACCGGAATCGACGCGATCGAGTGGGCAAGGCGCATGGAGCTGGCCGGCGCGGGCGAGATCCTGCTTACCAGCATGGATCGCGACGGCACGCGCGAGGGCTTCGATCTGGGCCTGACGCGGGCGGTGTGCGACGCGGTGGGCGTGCCGGTGATCGCCTCGGGCGGGGTCGGAACGCTCGAGCACATGGCCGAAGGCGTGATCGAGGGCGGTGCCGACGCGGTGCTCGCGGCGAGCATCTTCCACTTCGGCGAGCACACGGTGGGCGAGTGCAAGGCGCTGATGAAGGCGCGCGGGATCGAGGTCAGGCTATGAGCGAGGCGTGGCTGGACGAGATCGACTGGAACGACCAGGGGCTGGTGCCGGCGATCGCGCAGGACGCCGCCAGCGGCCGGGTGCTCACGCTCGCCTGGATGAACCGCGAGGCGCTGGCCGAGACCGCCAGGAGCGGCCGCGCAGTGTACTGGTCGCGCTCGCGCGCGAAGCTCTGGCGCAAGGGCGAGGAGTCGGGGCACGTGCAGAAGGTGCTCGAGCTGCGCGTGGACTGCGACGCCGACGCGGTGCTGCTCAAGGTCGAGCAGGTCGGCGGCATTGCCTGCCACACCGGGCGCGAAAGCTGCTATTTCCGCAAGCTGGACAACGGGAGGTGGGTGACGACGGATCCGGTGAAGAAGGATCCTTCGCTCATCTACGGCAAAAAATGATGAAACCTGGACTTTACCAAGCGCTCGAGCGCATCGCGGCCGTGATCGAGCAGCACAAGGACGGCGACCCGGAGAAATCCTACGTCGCGCGGCTGACCGCCAAGGGCGCCGACGCGGTGCTGAAGAAGATCGGCGAGGAGGCGACCGAGACCGTGCTCGCGGCCAAGGGCGGCGACCGCCTGCAACTGGTGCGCGAGACCGCGGACCTGTGGTTTCACTGCATGATCGTCCTCGCGCAGCACGGCCTGGGGCCGGGCGACGTGCTGGCCGAGCTGCACCGGCGCGAAGGGATCTCGGGCATCGACGAGAAAGCCTCGCGCAGCAAGGAATAGAGATCGCGATGAACGATCCGAACTGCCTGTTCTGCAAGATCGTGCGCGGCGAGATCCCGTCGCAGAAGGTGTACGAGGACGACGACGTGCTCGCGTTCCGCGACATCAGGCCGCTGGCGCCGGTGCACTTCATGCTCATCCCCAAGGAGCACGTGGCGTCGCTGTACGAAGCCGGCATGGCGCAGCACCGCGCGCTGGGCAAGATGCTCGCGCTCGCCGGGGAGCTGGCGCGAAAGGAAGGCGCAAGCGATGGTTTTCGCACCATCATCAACACCGGCCGGGTGGGCAACCAAGAGGTGTATCATTTGCACATGCACGTGATCGGAGGGCCGGATCCGCTTGGCCCCATGATCCAGCGGAGAAAATAGGAGGTTTTTATGGGTTCATTCAGCATCTGGCACTGGCTGATCGTGCTGGTCATCGTGATGATGATTTTCGGCACCAAGAAGCTGCGCAACATGGGGGCCGACCTGGGCGGCGCGGTGCGCGGATTCAAGGAAGGCATGCGCGAAGGCAGCGCCGAAGCCAAGGGCGAGAGCGCTGCGCCGCAGGTCACCGGCAAGACCGTCGAGGGCGAAGTCAAGAGCAAGACCGAGAGCAAGGCCTAGCGCCATTCCACGCTTACTCTTCTGACGGGCGCCCGCGGGCGCCCTTTTCATCTCCGGACCCCACGAAGCCTGCCGTGTTCGACATCGGATTCACCGAACTGATGGTGATCGGCGTGGTCGCGCTTGTCGTGATCGGGCCGGAGCGCCTGCCCGGCGTGGCGCGCACCATCGGCCACCTGGCCGGGCGGCTGCAACGCTACGTAAACGACGTCAAGGCCGACATCAGCCGCGAAATGGAGTTCGACGAGCTGCGCAAGATGCGCGACTCGATGCAGGAGGCCGCCACCGAGGTCGAGAACACGGTGCGCAAGGAGCTGAGCGACACCGAGCAGGACCTCAACAAGACCGTCGCCGAAGCGGTCGAAGACAAGGCCTCCGCGCCGGAAGCCATTGCCGCGCCCGAACCCGCGGCCCCGCCGGTCGAGCCTGCTGAGCCGGCGAAGCCGCAATGACCGGTCAGGAATCGTTCATTTCGCACCTGATCGAGCTGCGAAGCCGGCTGGTGCACGCGGTGGCAGCCGTGCTGCTGGTGTTCGTCGGGCTGTACATATGGCCCGGCGCGGGGCCGATCTACGACTTTCTGTCGCAGCCGCTGATGCGAGCCCTGCCTGAGGGCAGCAAGATGATCGCCATCGGCGTGGTGACGCCGTTCCTGGTGCCGATGAAGGTTACCGCCCTCGTTGCCTTCCTGGTGGCGCTGCCCTACGTGCTGTACCAGGCGTGGGCGTTCGTCGCGCCGGGCCTGTACGAGCACGAGCGCAAGCTCGCGCTGCCGGTGGTGGTCAGCAGCACGGTCCTGTTCCTCGCCGGGGTGGCGTTCTGCTATTACGTCGTTTTCGTGCGGGTGTTCACCTTCATCCAGCACTTCGCGCCCAAGAGCATCACGCCGGCGCCGGACATCGAAGCTTATTTCAGCTTCGTGATCACCATGTTCCTCGCCTTCGGCGTCACCTTCGAGATCCCGATCATCGTCATGGTGCTGGTGCGGATGGGCGTGGTGAGCGTCGAGAAGCTGCGTTCCCTGCGGCCCTACGTTATCGTCGGCGCGTTCATCGCCGCCGCGATCGTCACGCCGCCCGACGTGATTTCGCAGTTCATGCTCGCGGTGCCGATGTGCCTGCTGTTCGAAGCGGGCCTGTTCTTCGCCCGCTTCGTCACCAAGCGCACCGCCGAGGCAAAGGAAGGCGAAGCAGAAAAGCCGATGAGCGACGAGGAGATGGATCGCGAGCTCGACCGTAGCTAGGGAATAATCGGGGTCAGAGTCGAATTATTCCCGCGGCGATGACTCAGATCGACTACTGGCTCGGATTGATGCGGCGGCTCGCGAAAGAGGTGCGCTCGCTGTCGGCCGCGCCGATGCGCGAAGGCGAGCGAAAGCTGTCCTGCGCGAAGTGCGACTACGTGCTCCTGACTTCCGGCAACGCGCGCCAGTTCTGCCCGAACGGGTGCGGCGAGCTTCGCGCGGACCCCGAAGCGGAGGCGTGAGTCGGGTTTCCCGGCGACGTCAACCGGACAGGCGCAGGCCGAACGCCGCGCACAGGGCGCTGAACGTCAGAAACGCGAGCGCGGTCGAAACCAGGATCGCGGCCGAAATGCGCTCGGCGTCGGCGCCCTGGCGCTCGGCGAACAGGAACACGGTCCCCGCGACCGGCAGCGCGGCGGCCAGAACCAGGGTGTGGACTTCCAGCGGCGGCAGGCGGAAGAGGTACAGCGCCACCACCGCGGCGAGGAAGGGATGCAAGAGCAGCTTCGCGCCGGCGATGACGAACACATCGGTGCGCGCGACGCGGGTGCCGGGGCGGTAGAGCGACACGCCGATGGTGAACAGCGCCACCGGCACCGCGGCTTGCCCGAGCAGCTGGATGAGATGGTCGGCGGGCTGCCACAATGCGAGCCGCGATGCGGAGAACGCGCCGCCGGCGATCACCGACCAGATCATCGGGTTTTTCGCCACCCGCGCAAGCACGCCGGCGAGCGCTGCGCCGGCGTCCGCGCCATGGTGGTCCTGCAGCGCCGAGAGCGCGAGCGCGGCCGAGACGATGCACAGCAGGTCGGCCATGCCGGCGGCGATCAGCGGCGCCGCCGCGCCCTTGCCCAGGATCGCCGGAAGCAGCGCGAAGCCCATGTAGCCCCAGTTCGACCACGATGCGGCGAGCGCGGCGAATGCCGCGTCGCGCAGGCTCTCGCCGATCGCGAAGCGCGAGATTGCGGCGAACGCGGCGAACAGCGCGAGGCCGGTGGCGAGGTAGGCGAAGAACACCGGCAGGTTGACCAGGTCGCCGAACGGCGTGCGCGCGCTGAAGCGGAACAGCAGGCAGGGCAGCGCGAAGTACAGCACGAAGGTGTTGAGCGCCGGCACTGCGTTCTCGGGCAGCAGGCGCAGGCGCGCCGCGAGGTAACCGCACAGGATCAGCGCGAAGAACGGCGCGGTGACTTGGAAGATCGCGAGCACTCAGCGAGCGTACAGGAAGCGCTCCACCAGGGCGAACTGGTCCGGTACGTTGAGCGCCGGAGCGTGGCCGCAGCCGGCGATGGTGACCACCACCGCGCGCGGGCCGCGCTTGCGCATCTCCTCGGCGGTGTCGGCGAGCAAGAGGTCCGATGCCTCGCCGCGCAGACACAGCGTGGGCACGTCGATCGCGTCCCAGGCTTCCCATTGGTCGTAGTCGCGCGGGTGATGCGTGAACTGGAGCACCATGTTCGGGTCATAGTGCGGCGTCAGTTTGCCGTCGGGCAGGCGGCGCACCGAGGTCTCGGTTAGGCGCCGCCACTGCTCATCCGAGAGCCGGCCGAAGGGCTTGTACACCGTGCGGAAGTACTGCTCGAGCTCGCTTACTCGCTCGAACTGCGGCGGACTGCCGGCGTAGCTGCGGATGCGCTCGACAGCGGCCTCGCCGAGTTTGGGCCCGATGTCGTTCAGAACCAGGCGGCGGATGCGCCCCTTCATCGCGCCGGCGGCGAGCCGGATGCCGAGCGCGCCGCCCATCGAGGTGCCGAGCCAGTGCAGGCGCTCCAGGCCGAGCCGGTCTGCGAGCGCGAGCGCGATCCGCGCGTAGAACTCGAGGCAGTATTCCGTCTCGGGTCGCGAGCTCCACTGCGACAGTCCGCGGCCGATGGTGTCGGGGCAGATCACGCGGTAGCGGGAGGCCAAATGAGCGGCGAGGTCGTCCATGTCGCGCCCTGTGCGCGCCAGGCCGTGCCAGGCGATCAGGGTCTCCCGGTTGCCCGCGCCCCACTCGGTGTAGTGGATCTCCAGCCCCTCGCAAATCACGTATTTCGACATCATTTTCGCAGTCGTCCCACGATGCCCGTCGGAAAGTAGTACACGCAAAGGATGAACAGCACGCCGAGCCACAGCAGCCAGCGGTCGGGGTGCAGCAGGCCGGGCAGCAGCGGCACGCCGCTCACGGCGCCGCTTGCGAGCTTCATCAGGTCGCGCAGGTAGCTCTGCGCCAGCACGAAGATCGTCGCGCCGAGCACCGAGCCGTACATCGTCCCCATGCCGCCGATCACGACCATCAGCAGGATGTCGACCATGATGTCGAACGACAGAGTGGCCGCGGGTCCGGTGTAGCGCAGCCAGACCGCGTACAGCAGGCCCGCCGCGGTCGCCCCGAGCGCGCCGATGCAGTTGGCCACGGTGCGGTAATACACCGTGCGGGTGCCCAGCGCCTCGGCGCGGAACTCGTTCTCGCGGATCGACAGCAGCACGCGGCCGAACGGCGAGTTGACGATGCGCAGCAGCGCGAGAAACAGCACCGTCGCGGCCGCCAGCACCAGGTAGTAGGACGCAAGGCGCGGATGCAGGAGCCGGGGCAGGCTGAAGTTGATACCGTCCTCCCCGCCGGTGAGCCACGACATCTGCGAGGCGAGGATCTGGAAGAACGCGGCGACCGCGAGCGTGATCATGGCGAAGAAGATCGCCCGCACGCGCAAGGACAGCAGCCCCACGGCGAACGCGACCGCGGCCGAAAGCAGCAAGGCGAGCGCGCTGCCGGCCGCGAGGCTCACCCAGCCCGATCCCCAGTTCGCCGCCGCGAGCCCGATGCCGTAGCCGCCGATGCCGAAGAACATGGTATGCGCGAACGACACCACCCCGGTGTAGCCGAGCAGCAGGTCGTAGCTCGCGGCCAGCACCACGAACACCGCGATCTTGGCCGCCACGTCGAGCGAGCGCGTGCCGGGAAAGACGAACGGCGCGAGCGCGAGCCCAGCCAGCACCAGCGCGAGCAGCGCCGCCAGCATTCGGCTGCGGGGCAGGTCCGCCGAGAGCAGGAAGCGGATCATTTCGCCACCGGGTAGAGCCCGCGCGGGCGCCACAGCAGCACCAGCACCATCAGCAGAATGTTCGATCCGAGCGCGAGCTTCGGCGCAAGGAACCCTGTGTAGTTCGCCATCAAGCCCACCAGCAGCGCGCCGACGAAGCAGCCGCCGACCGATCCGAGCCCGCCGATGATCACCACGATGAAGATCATCACCAGCACCTGCATGCCCATCTGGACGTTCACCGATTCCTGGTACATGGCCCACATCGCGCCGCCCAGGCCGGCGAGCGCGCTGCCGGCGACGAACACGCCGACGAACAGGCGCCGGATGCGATAGCCGAGCGCCTCGACCATCTCGGCGTTTTCGACCCCGGCGCGCACCAGCAAGCCGACTTTGGTGCGGGCGAGCAGCAGCCACATCGCGCCGAAGACCGCCAGGCCCACCGCGACCGCCAGCACCCGGTAGCGCTCGATCGCCGCGTCGCCGAAGATGAACGAGCCGCCGAGCGCCGCCGGGCGCGGAAGCGAGATCAGGTCCGGCCCCCAGATCACGATGATCAGCTGCTCGACCACGATCAGGCCGCCCATGGTGACCAGGATCTGGCGCAGGTGGTCGCCGTACACCGGCAGGATGATCACGCGCTCGAAGAACCAGCCCAGCAGGGCCGCGAGCGCGATCGCCGCCAGCACCGCCGGGCCGATCGCGAGCAGGTTGGTCGCGAGCCCGGGCGCCTGAGCCTGGCCCTTCAGGGCGAGCAGCACCGAGGCCGCGGCGTAGGCCCCGACCGAGATGAAGACGCCGTGGGCGAAGTTCATGACGTCCATCAGGCCGAACACCAGCGTCAGGCCCGAGGCCATCATGAAGATCATCATTCCCATCGCCAGGCCCGCCACGGTGAGCGTGATCCAGATCGGCAGGCTCGCCACCAGCGGCAGCGCGCCGAGCACCAGCACCGCGAGCAGCGCGAGCGGCGTCCAGTCGCGCTTCACTGGTGCGCCTCGAGCGACAGGCCGAGCAGCTTCGCCTGCAGCGCCGGGTCGGCGGCGAGCGCGTCCATGCGCCCGCGGTGGACGATGCGGCCCGAGTCCATCACCGCGACGGCGTCGCCGAGCGACTGCGCGAAATGGAAGTTCTGCTCCACCACCAGGATCGTAGTGTCGGTGCGCTTGAGCTCGCGGAAGGCCTCGATCATGTTGCCGATGATCGCCGGCGCGAGCCCCTTGGTCGGCTCGTCGACCAGCAGCAGCTTTCTCGGCTCGACGATCGCGCGCGCGATTGCGAGCATCTGCTTCTGTCCGCCGGAGAGGTTGCCGGCGGCGCTGTGCCAGAACTTCTCGAGCGCCGGGAACAGGCCGTAGATCCACTTCAGGCGCCGGGGATCGGGCGCGCCGCCGCGCGCGGCCAGCAGCATGTTCTCGCGCACCGTGAGCCCGGCGAAGATGCCCATGTTCTCGGGCACGTAGCCGACGCCCAGCCGGGCGATGTCGGGCGTCTTGAGATCCTGGATCTCGGCCTCGTCGCACAGGATCCGCCCGGCGGAAGCGCGCCACAGTCCCATGATGGTGCGCAGGCAGGTGGTCTTGCCGGCGCCGTTCCTGCCCAGCAGCATGGTCAGGCCGCCGCGCGGCACCTCGAGGTCGACGCCCTGCAGGATGTGGTACTGCCCGATGTGGGTGTTCACCCCGGCGAGCGAGAGCAGCGGCTCAGCCACGCGCCACCCCGAGATACGCTTCCTGCACGATCGGCGAGGCGATGACTTCCTCGGGCGCGCCGTCGGCGACCAGCTCGCCCTGGTGCAGCACGATGATGCGGTCCGCGAGCGAGCGCACCACGTCCATCTTGTGCTCGACGAGAAGGATCGTCTTGTCCCCCATTTTTTTTAATTCTTCTATCAGAAACAAAACATTCGGGACTTCGTCGACACTCATGCCCGCCGTGGGCTCGTCGAACATGAACACGTCGGGCTCGAGCGCGAGCAGGATCGCGACCTCGAGCTTTCTCTGATCGCCGTGCGGCAGCGTCGCCGCCGCCAGGTCGCGCTTGTCGGCCAGCGCCACCCGGTGCAGGGTGTGCTCGGCCTTCTCGATCAGCTCGACGTGGCGATCCCACATCGACCACAGGTTTCTGCCCAGGCCGGCGCGCGCCTGCACCGCGAGGCGCACGTTCTCGAGCACCGTCAGGCGCGGAAAGAGGTTCGTGAGCTGGAATGCGCGACCCACCCCGCGCCGCGTACGCGCGGCGGCGCCGAGCGCGGTGATATCCTCGCCGTAGAGCGACACCCGGCCGCTGGATGCCTTGAGCTGGCCGGAAATCAGGTTGAAGTAAGTGGTCTTGCCGGCGCCGTTCGGTCCGACGATGGCGGTGAGGGTGCCCGGCCGGAAGGCGCAGGACACCTCGTTCACCGCCACGTGCCCGCCGAAGCGGATCGTCAGGCCGTGGGTCTCCAGGACCGGGTGTTCCACGGCCCCTTCCTCCAGCGCGCTACGCTTTCAACGATGATTCGTGATCGGAACCGGGAGCTCCGAGGCGTGGATCACGCGCACCAGGCTGAGCAGATCCCACTCGTTCTTCTGCTCCGAGGCCTTCTTGATGCGGAACTCGAACATGTCCTGCATCGCCTGGTGGTCCTCCTTGCGGAAGGTCATCTTGCCCTTGGGCGTATCGAACGACATGCCCTCCATGGCGGAAATCAACTTCTCGGTGTCGGTGCCGTGGGCTTTCTTGATCGCGTCGACGATCGCCACTGCCGCCGCCATGCCGCCGCAGGTGAAGAAGTCGGGCGGCACGCCGTAGCGCTTCTCATGCTCCTTCACCAGCCAGTCGTTCATCTTGTTCTTGGGGAAGCCGTAGTAGTAGTAGATCGCTCCTTCCACGCCAGCCAGATCCTTCCAGCCCTTCATCACCGGCAGGATGTTGCCCCCCGGCGCGAGCTCGATGCCGAAGCGTCCGGGGTCGAGCGCGGCGATCTTGGTCACCGGGTTCGGGCCGGCCCAGATGATCGCGAGCACCTTGCGCCCGGGCTTGTCCTTGAGCGCCGCGAAGATGCGCTCGGCGGGCGCGGTGAAATCCGTCGTCTGCTGCGGCGCGTATTCTTCGTGCACGATCTTCGCTTTCGAACCCACGCGCGCGAGCGCGTCCTTGAGCGCCTTCACGCCGTCGCGCCCGAACGCGTAGTCCTGCGCCAGGGTGGCGATCGAGATCTCGCCCTTGAGCGTGGCGGCGGCCGCCAGCCCGTCCTGGGTCGAGTTGCGCGCGGTGCGGAAGATGTAGCGGTTCCAGTTCGAGCCGGTGATCGAGTCGGCCACGGCGGGCTCGACCAGCAGGATCTTCTTGTACTCCTCGGCCACGGGCAGCATCGCCACGCCGATGCCCGAGTTGACCGGGCCGACCGCGATGTCGGCCTTGTCGTCGCCGTAGGCGGCGGCGAGCTGCGCCTTGCCGACGTCGGGCTTGTTCTGGGTGTCCTTCTCGATCACCACGATCTTGCGCCCGAGTACTTTCATCGTGCCGTGGGTCGCGTATTCCAGGCCCATCATCAGCCCGGTGTGGCTCTGCTTGGCGTAGGCCTCGAGCGGCCCGGTCTTGCCGTAGACGTGCGCGATCTTGATGTCCTGCGCGGATGCCAGCCCGGCGCTAGCCGCGAGCGTCAGCGCCGCAGCGATTTTCAGCGTGCGTTTCATACTCCCTCCTGAGTAAGAGCTACTCGCGTCGTTTCGCAATGTGCGTGCCAGATTGATTAACCTATTGATTCATAGAAATAAAGCTAATAATGTGAGCGCCCGCTCCGATAGCGATATGTCCGACATGCAGACATTTAATCGGGGTCAGAGTCGGATTACCTTTGAAATCAGGCTCGTCGTGCCGGGCCTGCTGTGTCCGGTATCCGGACACTGTGTCCGCTAAGCGGACAGGCGCTTGATCTCAGCCAGCTTCTCGTAGAGCGTCGCGCGCGAGATCCCGAGCAGCCGCGCGGCCGAGACCTTGTTGCCCCCGGTGGCCTCGAGCGCCGAGCGGATCGAGCTGTGCTCGAGCTCGGCGATGAGCTGCGGCAGCGGGCGCAGCCCGGGCG
>JBAUTD010000218.1:0-3580 GCA_049582045.1 Burkholderiales bacterium | reverse complement strand
CTTGTAAGGGACGCGGCCGCCGCCGCCGACCCCGCGCCGCCCGAGCCGGCCATCCCCGGCTACGACTGGACCAAGCACCGCTGGGCGTTCGGCGTGGACGTCAACCGCTGCATCGGCTGCCTGCGCTGCGACGAGGCCTGCAAGATCGAGAACAACGTGGTGCGCGACGCGAACCACTTCCGCACCTGGGTCGAGCGTTACGTGTACCTGGAGGGCGAGGACAAGCCCAGGATCGACAGCCAGTCCGACCCGCGGAACATCGCGGCCTCCGGCTCGGACGGCGATTACCGCTTCGACGACCGCTACCGCAACGCGAAGGTCGACAAGGCGTTCTTCGTGCCCAAGCTGTGCAACCAGTGCGAGCACCCCGCCTGCGTGGAGGTCTGCCCGACCGGCGCCACGTTCAAGGGGAAGGACGGCGTCGTGCTGATCGACCAGTCCTACTGCATCGGCTGCCAGTACTGCGTGCAGGCCTGCCCCTACGGCGCCCGCTATCTCGACCCCGACAAGGAAGTCGCCGACAAGTGCACCTGGTGCTACCACCGCATCACCAAGGGGCTCATGCCCGCCTGCGTCGAGGTCTGCCCGACCCACTGCCGGATCTTCGGCGACCTGAACGATCCCAAGGCCGAGATCACCCGTTTCGTGCGCGAGAACCGGGTCGAGGTGCTCAAGCCCGAAACCGGCAACGCGCCGCACGTGTATTACATCGGGATCGACAAGGACGTCTCATGATCCAGGAGCTCTTCGCGCAAGCCGCGCCGTACACCGGCTACGTCTATCCCAACGAGACGGTCATCCCCTGGAGCCTGTTGATCGTCGTCTACCCGTACATCACCGGCCTGGTGGCCGGCGCGTTCATCGTCTCGAGCCTCTATCACGTCTTCGACATGCCGCAGTTCAAGCCGATCGCCCGCTTCGCGCTGCTGACGGCGCTGTGCTTCCTGCTGTTCGCGCCGCTGTCGCTGCTGATCCACCTCGGGCGACCGGAGCGCGCCTTGCACGCGGTGCTCACCCCGCACTGGACCTCCGCCATGGCGGCCTTCGGCTACGTCGCGCTGTTCTATCTCGTCGTGCTGGCGCTGGAGATCTGGTTCGCCTTCCGCGCGGACATGGTGGGCCTGTCGAAGACCGCCGCAGGCGCGCGCCGGCTGCTCTACCGCGCGCTGACGCTCGGGTCCGACGACGTTTCGCCCGCCGCCCTCGCCTACGACCATCGATGGGCGCGCGCGCTCGCGATCATCGGCATCCCATCCGCCGCGGGCCTGCACGGATACGTGGGGTTCATTTTCGGCTCGCTCAAGTCGCGCGAGTGGTGGTCGTCGGACCTGATGCCGATCATCTTCCTGCTTTCCGCCATCGTCTCGGGCGTCGCGCTGCTGGTGATCCTGTACGTCACGGTATGGAAGCTGCGGCGCGTCCCGCTGCAGCACGACTGCCTGAGCGGGCTCGCCAAGGTCATGTGGGCCTTCCTGACCGTGACGCTGGTCATCGAAGCGCTCGAATACGTCGAGATGTTCTACCGCGCGCGCGAGGGAATCGACACGATCTTGCGGCTCATCGAAGGCCCTCTCTGGCCCGGCCTGCTGATACAAGGTGTCGGCTCCGTCGTGGCCTTCGCGGTGCTCACCGCACTGATCACGCGTGCAGCGCCGGGAAGGCGCTACGTCGCGTGGCTCGTCTTTTCCGCCGCGCTGCTGGCCGTCGCCGTGCTGGCGATGCGCTGGAACGTGGTGATCGGCGGCCAGGAGCTGTCGAAAACGATGCGCGGCCTGTTGACCTACCGCCCCGAGTTCCTCGGGCGCGAAGGCATCCTGACGTCCCTGCTTCTGCTCGTCGGCCCGCTGCCCGTCCTGTGGTTCCTGACGCGGCTTTTGCCGCCGTGGTTGCCTCCCCGCGCGGCGAGCGTCTAGACTGGGACCCGTGCCGGCGCCGTCCGCCGGCCGTCCACAGCCACCTGGAGGGGGAACGCCATGAAGAGAATCGCCATCTGGGCGGGCACGCTTGTGCTCGCGATCACCTGGGCAGGAAGCGCGCTGGCCCAATCGACCCTGGCCGCCGTCAAGGCGAAGGGCTACCTGCAGTGCGGGGTGAACACCGGCCTGGCCGGGTTCTCGCAGCCGGACTCGAAGGGCGTCTGGCACGGCCTCGACGTCGACATGTGCCGCGCGGTGGCCGCCGCCGTGTTCGGCGACGCAAGCAAGGTGCACTACACGCCGCTCACTGCGCAGCAGCGCTTCACCGCGCTGCAGTCGGGCGAGATCGACATGCTCGCGCGCAACACGACGTGGACCATCACGCGCGACACCAACCTCGGCCTGACTTTCGCGGGCGTGGACTACTACGACGGCCAGGGCTTCATGGTGGCGAAGAAGCTGGGCGTGAAGAGCGCAAAGGATCTGAACGGCGCCACCATCTGCGTGCAGCCCGGCACCACCACCGAGCTCAACCTGGCGGACTACTTCCGCGCCAATCACATGACCTTCAAGCCGGTCGTGATCGAGAAGCTGGAGGAAGTCACCAACGCCTTCTTCTCCGGCCGCTGCGACGTGTATACGACGGACGTCTCCGGCCTGGTCTCGACCCGCGGCTCGCGCGCACCCAACCCGGCCGACTACGTGATCCTGCCGGAAGTGATTTCCAAGGAACCGCTCGGGCCGGTGGTGCGCCGCGGCGACGAAAACTGGTTCGACATCGTCAAGTGGTCGCTGTTCGCGATGCTCAACGCCGAGGAGCTCGACCTGACCTCGAAGAACATCGACCAGTTCGTCAGCAGCACCAATCCGGCGATCCAGCGTTTCGTGGGCACCTCGGGCGACATCGGCAAGATGATGGGGCTCGACAACCGCTGGGCCTACAACATCGTCAAGCAGGTCGGCAACTACGGCGAGTCGTTCGACACCAATCTCACGCCGCTCGGCTTCGAGCGCGGACTGAACAGGCTATGGACCCACGGCGGCATCATGTACGCGCCGCCGATCCGCTGAGCTGAGCTGAGGTGAGCGCCGCCTCCCGGCCGCGCAGGTCGTGGTCGTTGTACGACCTGCGCGTCCGCGCGATCCTGTACCAGGTCCTGCTGGTGGTGGCGGTCGGCCTGGTCGCGTGGTTCCTGATCTCGAACACCACGCACAACCTGGAGCAGCGCAAGATCGCGAGCGGCTTCGGCTTTCTCAAGCGCGAAGCCGGCTTCGCGATCGGCGAGACCACGCTGATCGCCTACAACGCCGCGGACACCTACCTGCGGGCGCTGACGGTCGGCGTGCTGAATACCTTCCGCGTGTCGCTCATCGGCATCGTCGCCGCCACGCTGCTCGGCACGCTGATCGGGCTGGCGCGCCTGTCGCACAACTGGCTGCTGTCCAAGCTGGCCGCCGGCTACGTCGAGACCCTGCGTAACGTGCCGCTGCTGGTGCAGCTCTTCTTCTGGTACACGGTCATCTCCGACAACCTGCCCGGACCGCGCCAGGCGCTCTCCCCGCTGCCCGGCGTGTTCCTGAGCAACCGCGGCATCGCCTTGCCGGTGCTGCACGCGCACCCGGCGCACGTCTGGATCGCCGCAGCGCTCGTCGCGGGCGCGCTC
>JBAUTD010000217.1:0-4035 GCA_049582045.1 Burkholderiales bacterium | reverse complement strand
GCGCCGCCGAAGCGCGCCCGCTGGCGCGCCCGAGCGGCTAGTCGTCATCGAGCCGTCGGCTTTCGCGCTCCACGCGGTACTCGCCTTCGATCACGACGTTGTCGCCTTCGCGCGCGTCACGCCGGATTTCGCGCGTGCGCCACCACAACCAGCCCCAGATCAGCAGCGCCGCCGTCGCGGCGATCGCGAGCAGCACCGAGGCGAAGATGAACGCGGCGAT
Source organism: Burkholderiales bacterium (assembly GCA_049582045.1). Lineage (GTDB taxonomy): Bacteria > Pseudomonadota > Gammaproteobacteria > Burkholderiales > SG8-39 > DAHVFK01. The sequence goes on along the minus strand of JBAUTD010000217.1, from coordinate 3,815 downwards.
AAAAAGTGCGATGCCGAGCATCGCGCCGACGATTCGCTGCAGGAGACTGCGCGGATTCATGATCGCCTGCCTCGAAATTCAATAGCCGTCACGTCCGCTGCGCTACAGCCTGGCGCGTCTTGTCGAGCACCGTCATCGCGCTGGCAACGAATCCCGCGACGTCCGCCGTGTTGGCCGGGATGATGAGCGTGTTGCTCTGCTTGGCGAGATTGGCGAAGGCTGCAACGTACTCCTGCGCCACCTTCAGGTTGGCCGCATCCATGCCGCCCTTGTCCGCAATCGCTTCCGCGACGGCGCGCACCGCCGCCGCGTTCGCATCCGCAATCAGGCGCAGCGCGGTGGCTTCTCCTTGCGCGCGATTGATCGCGCCCTGCTTTTCTCCCTCGGATTCGAGCACGGCCGCTTGACGCTTGCCGTCGGCGATGTTGATCTCCTGCTGGCGCTCGCCTTCCGACTTCGCGATCAGCGCGCGCTTCTCGCGCTCGGCCGTGATTTGCTGTTGCATGGACCGCAGTATCGACTCCGGCGGCGTGAGGCTCTTGATCTCGTAGCGAAGGACTTTGATGCCCCAATTGCGCCCGGCCTCGTCCAGCGCCGCGACGATCTGGCGATTGATGTCCTCGCGCGACTCGAACGTCTTGTCCAGTTCCATTTTCCCGATTTCGGAGCGCAGCGTGGTCTGCGCAAGCTGAACGATCGCCGTGATGTAGTCCGATGAGCCGTATGACGCGAGTCGCGGGTCGGTTACCTGATAGTAGAGAACGCCGTCGACGCCCAGCTGCGTGTTGTCCTTGGTGATGCAAATCTGCTCCGGCACGTCCAGAGGGACTTCCTTAAGATTGTGCGTATAGGCGACTCGATCGAGAAACGGGATGATGAGATTGAGGCCGGGTTCGAGCGTAGCGTGATATCGCCCAAGCCGCTCGATGACGTAGGCATGCTGTTGCGGAACGATTCTCACGCCTTCGATGACGAAAGCGACCACCACGGCAATCAGGAAGATCCACACGGCGTACGGCGCGGTGGCCGGCACGAACGCGGCCGCGATCGATATCACCAGTGCTATGAGCAGCTTGACGAACATCGGAATTCTCCCTACTCGTACGGCAGTGAGCATGTCCGCCAGATCAGGCGGGGCGCTTGACGGTGACTTTGAGCGTGTTGCCATTTGCGGCCAGAACGTAGACCAGCGTCCCCGGCTCGAGCACGGCGCTCTCGTCGATTCGGGCATCCCAGGCCGCGCCCCTGTACCGGACGCGCGCCAGGCCCGCCGACTGATCGATCCATGACTCGAAGTTCGCCGGCATCCCGGCGTCTATCGGAGCCATCTGCCGGGCGGCGTTGCGCGCCCGATAGGCATGCACGAAATACACCCCCAGTGCGGCAACACAGCCCGCGACGATTGCCTGCGTACCGAACGCGTGGCCGAAGAACGCGGACACGCTTGCGCCAAAGCAGGCGATTCCAAGAACGAGCAGATAGAACGTGCCCGTCAACAGCTCGACGATCACCAGGGCCATTCCGATCAGCAGCCAGACGAGGTAGTGTTCCATGGCGCGCTAATTTGGCACGAGCATGACCAAACCGCAACCGCGCTTTTTTCGCCCTGTACAATCTGCGCTGCTGACGAGATGGAAGCATGACTGACGATCGAAGCATTTCCGCGATTGCCGACGAACTGATCGCACTGAACGATTCCGGCAGCACCGTCGCCCCCTTCAGCGAGCGCTATCCCGCGCTCGACGCGCCCGCGGGCTATCGCGCCGCGGCGCGGTTGCACGCGGCGCGCCTGACGCGCGGGTGGAAGCCGCGCGGGCGCAAGATCGGCTTCACCAACCGCACCCTCTGGCCGCGCTACGGCGTGTACGAGCCGATGTGGGGGACGTTGTACGACCGCACCGTGAGCTTCGCGCAAAAGGATCGAGCCACGGTGCCGCTGGCCGGCCTGGCGCAGCCGCGCATCGAGCCCGAAATCTGCTTTGGACTGAAGGCCGCGCCACCGGTCACTCACGACCCCGAGGCGCTGCTCGGTGCCGTCGAATGGATTGCGCACTCGGTAGAGATCGTTCAGTGCCATCATCCCGACTGGAAACTGAAGATCGCCGACTGCACCGCGGACAACGGGCTGCACGGGCGGCTGGTTGTGGGCACGCCGATCCCCGTGAGCGAGCTGTCCGAGCTCCCCGCAAAGCTTCCAATGCTGAAGGTCGAGCTGCGCAAAGGCGCTGACGTGGTCGACCGGGGCGCGGGCGCCAATGTCCTCGGAAGCCCGCTCGAGGCGCTTGCCTTCCTGGTGGAGGTCCTGGCGCGACAGTCCGACGCGCCGCCGCTCGCCGCGGGCGAGATCGTCAGCACCGGCACCCTCACCGACGCCCATCCGGTCGCGCCCGGCGAGACCTGGAGCACCGCCTTCGAAGGCCTGCCGCTCAACGGCCTGGAAGTGAGCTTTCGCTGATGCGCCCGCTCGAGGGCATCACCGTGGTGGCGCTCGAGCAGGTCATCGCCGGCCCTTTCGCTACGCGCCAGCTGGCCGAGCTCGGCGCCCGGGTGATCAAGATCGAGCGTCCCGGCGCAGGCGACGCCGCGCGCGGCTACGACCGGACCGTGAACGGACTGTCGTCGCATTTCGTATGGGTCAACCGCTCCAAGGAGAGCCTGGCGCTCGACGTCAAGCACCCCCGGGCAAAGGAAATTCTCGCCCGCCTGGTCGAGCGTGCCGACGTGTTCCTGCAAAACCTCGCCCCGGGCGCAGCGGAGCGCCTCGGGCTTGGCGCGGAGCAACTGCGCGCCAGGCACCCGCGCCTGATCTGGTGCGGCATCTCGGGCTACGGACCGACCGGACCGTATGCGCACAAGAAGGCCTACGATCTGCTGGTGCAATGCGAGGCCGGGCTGCTGTCGGTGACCGGCACCGAGGAGGCACCCGCGAAGGCCGGGATCCCGGTCGCCGACATCGCGGCCGGCATGTACGCCTTTTCCTCGATCCTTGCCGCGCTGCTGCAACGCGAGCGCAGCGGCGAGGGCGCGACGCTGGACATCACGATGTTCGAGGCGCTGGGCGAGTGGATGGGCTTCCCGGCCTACTTCACCCACTACGGCGGTGCGGCGCCCCCGCGGCGCGGCGCTTTTCACGCGACGATCGTACCCTATGGCCCGTTCCACGCCGGCGACGGCGGAACCGTCTTCCTCAGCATCCAGAACGACCGCGAATTCGAGCGCTTCTGCGACAAGGTGCTGGCCAATCCCGCGCTGGCGCAGGACCCCCGCTTCGCCACGGGTCCCGCACGCTACGCCAACCGCGATGCGACTCACGCCGAGATCGAGCAGGTATTCGCCCGCCTGACGGCGGCGCAGGTGATCGAAAGGCTCGAGGCCGCCGGCATCGCCAATGCGCGGCTGAACACCATGGAGGAGTTCTGGTCGCATCCGCAGCTCGAGGCGCGCCGGCGCTGGCGCGAGGTGGATTCGCCCCAGGGCCCGCTGCGAGCCTTGCTTCCGCCGTTCAATATCTCCGGGTTCGAGGCGAGGATGGGGCCCCTGCCCGCGTTGGGCGAGCACACGCGGCCGATCCTGGCCGAGCTCGGGTTCGCCGAGGCCGAACTGGAGCAACTGGCCCAGGAAGGGCTCATCTAGCGCCCCGCCGGGGCGCGCCGACGTCTTACTGCTTGGCCCGGGCGAGCTCGATCTTCGCCGCGCGCGCCAGATCGCGGTGGATGCGTGCCACCCGTTCGATTTCCCCCTTGGCGGGAAAGCGCTCGTAGAAGCCGTCGTCGCGGAACTCGCGCACCTGGTCGGCCCACGGCGCCAGGCGCTGC
>JBAUTD010000216.1:0-4064 GCA_049582045.1 Burkholderiales bacterium | reverse complement strand
GTGATGACGCTCGCGCGCATGGCGGGGCTGCGCGTGCTGCTGGGCATCGAACCCTCGGACAGCTTCGCGGTGCGGCCCGGCATGCCGGTGCGGCTCACGCCCGTGTTCGACGCGCCACGCCAGGTCGAAACCCGCGTGAGCGCGGTGCACGGCATGGTCGACCCGCAGACGCAGCTGGTCGACGTGGAGGTCCGGATCGCCGCCGGCAGGCTGTTGCCCGGCATGCGGGTCAAGGGCGAGATCACGCTCGCCACCCGCACCGGCTGGGCGGTGCCGCGCTCGGCGGTGCTGCGCGACGGCGACGGCGACTACCTCTTCCAGGTGAAGGACGGCGTCGCGCGCCGCGTCGCGGTCCGGGTGGACAGCGACGGCGACCGGCTGCTCGGCATCAGCGGCGCCGGCCTGGACCCGTCGCTCAAGGTCGTGGTGCAGGGCAACTACGAGCTCGCCGACGGCATGGCGGTGCGCGAGGCGGCGCAATGAATTTCACCCAGTGGGTGCAGGCCCACCGGCGCTCGATTCTGTTCTTCCTCGCGATGCTCGCCCTCGCGGGAGGCTTCGCCGCCTTCAAGCTGCCCGTCACGCTGTTTCCGAAGGTCGATTTTCCGCGCGTGCTGGTGTCGCTCGACGCGGGCGACCGGCCGGCCGACCTGATGGCGTTGCAGGTCACCGTGCCGGTCGAGGCCGCGGTGCGACGCGTGCCCGGCGTGCGCGACGTGCGCTCGACCACCAGCCGCGGCTCGGCCGACGTGTCGATCAACTTCGACTGGGGCACCGACATGGCGAGCGCGACCTCGCAGGTCAACGGCGCCATCAGTCAGATCCTGCCGACGCTGCCGGCCGGCACCACCCTGCGCGTCAAGCGCATGGACCCGACGGTCTACCCGATCCTCGCCTACAGCCTGACCTCCGGCAACCGATCGCTCACCGAGCTGTACGACCTCGCCCGCTACCGGCTGCGCCCGCTGCTCTCCAGCGTCGACGGCGTCGCGCGCATCCAGGTCGTGGGCGGCGCGCGCGAGGAGTATCACGTGACCGTCGACCCCGCGCGCCTGCAGGCCTACGGGCTCGCGCTGTCCGACGTGAGCGCCGCGCTCGGCGCGGCCAACGTGGTGACCGCGGTCGGCCGGCTCGAGGACCACTACAAGCTCTACCTCGCGGTGTCCGACACGCGGCTGCAGAGCCTCGGGCAGATCGGCCAGACCGTGCTCCGGAGCGGCGCCAACGGGCTGGTGCGGCTGAGCGACGTCGCCACCGTCACCGACAGCACCGTGCCGCAATGGATCCGCGTCAACGCCGACGGCAGGCAGGCGGTGCTGATCGACGTCTACCAGCAGCCGGGCAGCAACAGCGTGCAGATCGCGGCCGATGTCGCCGCGCGGCTCAGGGCCTACGCCTCGCAGATGCCGCAGGGCGTGAAGGTCGCCAAGTGGTACGACCAGAGCCAGCTCGTGCTCGCGGCGGCGGCGAGCGTGCGCGACGCGATCCTGATCGGCGCCGCGCTCGCGGCGCTGGTGCTGCTCGCGTTTCTGCGCAACCTGAAGACCACCTTGATCGCGCTCATCGTGCTGCCCGCGGTGCTGGCGGCCACGGTCGTGCTGCTGTACGCGCTCGGCATGAGCTTCAACATCATGACCCTGGGCGGCATGGCGGCCGCGGTGGGGCTGATCATCGACGACGCGATCGTGATGATCGAGCACATCGTGCGGCGGCTGCGCGGCGCGCCGGCCGACCACCACGGCCGGGTGATGGCAGCGGCGCTCGAGTTCGTGCGCCCGCTCGCCGGCTCGTCGGCCTCGACCATCGTCATCTTCGTGCCGCTCGCGTTCCTGACCGGCGTCACCGGTGCGTTCTTCAAGGCGCTCTCGCTCACCATGGCGGCGGGCCTGGTGATCTCCTTCTTCGTCACTTGGCTCGCGGTGCCGATCCTGGCCGATCATTTCCTGAACGAGAAGGACGCCAACCAGAAAGAGGGCGGACGGCTGACGCAATGGATGCACGAGGGCTATGCCGCGCTGATGCGCCGCGTGCTCGCCCGGCCGGCCTGGATTCTTGCCGGCGTCGCGCCGCTGGTGCTCGCTGGCTGGCTCGCCTACCAGCACACCGGCTCGGGCTTCATGCCGTCGATGGACGAGGGCGGCTTCATTTTCGATTACCGCACGCCGCCCGGCACCTCGCTCAGCGAGACCGACCGCCTGCTGCGCCAGGTCGAGGACATCGTCAGAAGCAATCCCTACGTCGACACCTACTCGCGCCGCACCGGCACCCAGCTCGGCGGCGGGGTGACCGAGGCCAACGAGGGCGATTTCTTCATCCGCCTCAAGAACGGACCGCGCCCTCCGATCGAGCAGGTGATGGACGACATCCGCACTCAGGTGGAGCACAAGGTGCCCGGCCTGAGCGTCGAGCTCGCGCAGCTGATGGAGGACGTGATCGGCGACCTGACCGCGGTGCCGCAGCCGATCGAGATCAAGATCTTCTCGGAGGACGCGGCGCTGCTCTCGCGCCTGGCGCACAAGGTGCGAGCCGCGATCGAGAAGGTCCCCGGCGTGGTCGATACGCGCGACGGCATCCACCCGGCGGGCGATGCGCTCGAGATCCACGTCGACCGCGCCAAGGCCGCGCTCGAGGGCATGAGCCCGGAGGCGGTCACCGCGCAGCTCGACGGCTATATCGCCGGCGTCGTCACGACGAAGATCGAGCGCAGCCCGAAGCTGATCGGCGTGCGCGTGTGGCTCCCCGCCGAGCTGCGCGGCACCGTGCCGGACATCGGCCGCCTGCTGCTGCGCGCGCCCGACGGGCACCTGTTTCCGGTCCGGCGCGTGGCGCAGCTGGTCACGGTCAGCGGCCAGCCCCAGGTCCGGCGCGACAACCTCAAGCGCATGGTGGCGGTGACCGGACGCATCAGCGGGCGCGACCTCGGCTCGGTAATCCGCGACGTGCGCAAGCTCATGGACCGCCCGGGCATGCTGCCCAAGGGCGTGTACTACGAGCTCGGCGGCCTGTACCGGCAGCAGCAGATCGCCTTCCGCGGCCTGGTCCAGGTGTTCGCGGCGGCGGTCGCACTCGTGTTCCTCCTGCTGCTGTTCCTGTACGAGAGCTTTCGCCTCGCGCTGTCGGTCCTCGCCGCGCCGCTGCTCGCGGTCTGCGCAGTGTTCATCGGCCTGTGGGCGACCGGCATCGAGCTCAACATCTCCTCGATGATGGGAATGACCATGATCGTCGGCATCGTGACCGAGGTCGCGATCTTCTACTTCTCCGAGTACCGCGATCTCGAAGGCCGCATGCCGCGGACGCAGGCGCTGATCGAAGCCGGCAAGAACCGCATGCGCCCGATTGCGATGACCACCTTCGCCGCGATCCTCACCCTGCTGCCGCTCGCCTTCGCAATCGGCCAGGGCTCGGCGATGCAGCAGCCGCTCGCGGTGGCGATCATCGCCGGGCTGGCGGTGCAGCTGCCGCTGGTGCTGCTCGTCATGCCGGCGCTGTTCGTCATGCTGCGCACCGGGCGTTAAGTCGCGCTTAACTGTCGGCGGCGCAAAATGTGATCCATGTTCATCAATCAGAGGATCACGACCATGACCCACGACAAGACGAAGCTCTTCACCGCAGCGGCGCTCGGCGCCGCTCTGCTCGGCGCCGCGATCGCGGCGCATGCCTTCGACGGCGAGAAGTACGCCAGGGAAGCGCGCATAAGCCTCGATCAGGCGCGCGAGATCGCGCTCAAGGCCCACCCCGGCAGGATCGCCGACCAGGAGCTCGAGCGCGAGCAAGGCGGCAGCGGGCTGCGCTACTCGTTCGACATAATGAACGGCAAGGCGCGCCGGGAAGTCGGCGTGGACGCAAAATCGGGCAAAGTGCTGGAGAACGCCCCCGAGGGCCCCAACGCGGACTGAGCGCATGAGACTGCTGCTGGTCGAGGACGACCCGATGATCGGCGAGAGCCTCGAGGAAGGGCTGCGCGGCGAGCGCTACGCGGTGGACTGGGCGCGCGACGGCCGCGGCGCCGAGCTCGCGCTCGAGGGCGCGAGCTACGACCTGGTGCTGCTCGACCTCGGCCTGCC
>JBAUTD010000215.1:0-3358 GCA_049582045.1 Burkholderiales bacterium | reverse complement strand
CGGTCTGGAAGTCGCGCATGCGCGCCGCGGTGTAGTTTGTGCTCCTCTCGCCGACCGCGTCGCAGGAGAGCTCGAGCGCGGCGCGCGCGTTGCCCACCGCCGCGCCGGCGATGCAGTGCGAGCCCATGCCCGAGAGCGGGATGCGGTAGTGCGGGTTGGGATTGGTTTTCGCGCCCGGAAAATCGGCGCCGCCGCGCGCGAGGTACATCGACAGCGCGCGGTGCGCGGGCACGAACAGGTCCTTCACCTTGACCGACTTCGAGCCGGTGCCGCGCATGCCGAGCACCTGCCAGTCGTCGACGATCTGGTAGTCGCTGCGCGGCACCAGGCACATGCAGTGGTCGACCACCCGTTCGCCGTCCCTGACCGTCACCGCGAGCATGTTCCAGTGGCTGCCGTCGACGCCGCTGGAGAAGTTCCAGTGACCGCTGATCTCCAGGCCGCCGTCGACCCGCCTCGCGCTGCCCTGCGGATAGGCGATGCCGGAGGCGATGATCGCGTCCGGGTTCTCGCGCCAGACTTCGCCTTGCGCGCGCTCGTCGTACAGCGCGAGCATCCAGTGGTGGATCGCGAGGTTCGCCACGCTCCACGCGGTCGAGGTGCAGCCGCGCCCGACCTCGGCCGGGATGTCGAACAGCGCGACGTAGTCGAGCTCCATGCCGCCCCAGCGTTTCGGCTGCGCGAAGCGCAGCAGGCCACTCGCGTGCAGCTCGGCCTCGGTCTCGGGAAGGAGCTGGCGCGCCTCTTCGGCTTCCGAGGCGCGCTTGCGCAGGGACGGAACCAGCGCGCGCGCTCTCTCGAGCGCCTCGGCGTACGAGACGCCGGAGAAATCGCGCGCCTTCACGCGGTTTCGACGCGCGGCATCTTCGAGTAGTCCTCGCCGCCCCAGTCGGGCGCGTCGGTGATGCCGAAGAAATTGAGCTCGATCGTGAGCCCGTTCGGGTCGCGCAGGAAGAGCTGGTACAGGCTCGACTCGGGCAGGTAGCGCGGGCGGTACTTGACGTCCTTGCCCTTGAGCCGCTCGACGAAAGCCCTGGGCTCGGTGGCGGCGAAGGCGATATGGTCGACCACGCCGGACTGGTCGGTCTTCGCGTCCGCGGGCGTGCCGAGGTAGTAAAGCTCCGAGTTGGGAATCCCGTGCGGCCCCATGTGGACCTGGATCTTGCCGTTCACCCCGAGCCAGTAGCCCGGAAACGGAAAGTTCGGCCGCGGCATCACTTCGAAGCCCAGCACGTCGACGTAGAAGCGCTTGGTGGCCTCGAGGTCGTTGGCGCGCACGAAATAGTGGTTGATGTCTGCGACGGGCATCGGCCCCCCTTCACGAGAACGAGTCCCGCTAGTTTCGCCCGAAGCGCGCCGCGGCGTCTAGTGCAGGCGGTAGGCCGCGTGGCAGGCCACGCACCGCCCGGTGACTTCGCCCAGCGCGGCGATCGAGGGACGCAGGTCGCCGGTGGCGGCGGCCTTGTTCACCTCGAGCGCGAAGCGGCTCGCGGCCTTGTGCATCTCGGTGCCGATCGCCTGCATGCCCGCGGGCATGTACGGCGCGACCATGTGCGCATCGTGCAAGCCGAACGAGCTCAGGCCCAGCCGCTTCTCGGCCAGGCTGCCCGCCTCGTCGAACTGGCCCGCGCCGAGCGCGGCCTGGATCTTCTCGAGCGTCGCGAGGTGGTCGCGCATATTGCGCATCTCGTGCTCGAGCATCATGGGCGGGAACTCGACGAACTGGCGCGTATCCTCGGCGTGCGCGGCGCAGTAGACCAGCAGCCCGGCGGCGAACAGCGCGCGGCGAATCACAGCGAGCGCAGATAAAGCACGATTTTCCAGATATCCTCCTGCTTCAGAACGTTCTTGAACGGCGGCATCGCGCTGCGCAGCGGCACGCCGCCCTCGGAAATGGTCCAGTCGTAGAAGCCGTCGGTCGCGATCGGCGTGCGCGACAAGCCGGCCAGGCGCGCGGCGGGCGGATCGAGCTTCTCCCCCGCCTCGTTGCCCAGACCGGAATCGCCGTGGCAGACCGCGCAGTTCAGCCGATAGAGCTTCCCTCCGGCCTCGAGGTTGGCCGCGCTCGGCTCCAGCGGGTTGCGCGCCCGCGCGTACTTCGGGTCGATGCCGTGGCGCATCACGTAGGCGTGGCGCGGGCTCGCCATCATGCCGCGCCCGCCCATCATGCCGCCTCCGCCCATCATGCCGCCGCCCATCTGGGCGGCTGCGGCCACGGGGACGACCAGCGCCAGTGCGGCGAGCTTTTTCATTCGGTCGGCAGGAAGCCTTCGGTCGACAGGTAGCGCTCGCCGGTGTCGTAGTTGAAGCCGAGCACGGTCGAGCCCTTCGCAATCTCGGGCAGCTTCTGCCTGATCGCCTGCAGCGTGGCGCCGGAGGAAATGCCGATCAGAATGCCTTCCTCCTTCGCCGCGCGGCGCGCCATCTCCTTGGCGGGCTCGGCATCGACCAGGATCACGCCGTCGAGCAGATCGACGTGCAGGTTCTTGGGCACGATGCCCGCGCCGATGCCCTGGATCGGGTGCGGCCCGGGCTTGCCGCCCGAGATCACGGGCGAAGCGCTCGGCTCGACCGCGAACACCTTGAGCTTCGGCCAGGCCTTTTTGAGCACCTGCGCGCAGGCGGTGATGTGCCCGCCGGTGCCCACGCCGGTGATCAGCACGTCGATGCCCCGCGGAAAGTCGGCCAGGATCTCCTGCGCGGTCGTTCGCACGTGCACGTCGATGTTGGCCGGGTTCTCGAACTGCTGCGGCATCCACGCGCCGGGGGTCTGCGCGACCAGCTCCGCGGCCTTCGCGATCGCGCCCGCGGTGCCCTTCTCGCGCGGGGTAAGCACGTAGCTCGCGCCGTAGGCGAGCATCAGGCGCCGGCGCTCGAGCGACATGCTGTCGGGCATCACCAGGATGAGCTTGTAGCCCTTCACCGCGGCCACCATCGCCAGCCCGATACCGGTGTTGCCCGAGGTCGGCTCGATGATCGTCGCGCCGGGCTTGAGCGTGCCGCTCTTCTCGGCCGCCTCGATCATCGACAGCGCGATGCGGTCCTTGATCGAGCCGCCGGGGTTGGCGCGCTCGGACTTGACCCACACCTGGTGCGTGTCGCCGAACAGGCGGTTGATGCGCACGTGCGGCGTGTTGCCGATAGTGGCGAGAATATTGTCGGCTCTCATGAGGTCACCATGGACTGGAAACGAGCCCGCATGATGAACCCGGGGCGCGGGATTTTCAAATTCGGCCGGCGCTCAAGACCACATGCCGCGCAGGGCCGACGCGACATCGATGCGCGGGGCGTCGCGCGCGGGCGCGCTCCCGGCCGCGTCAGCCGGGGGCCAGGTGGCCGGCTGCAGGCGCTGCATCAC
>JBAUTD010000214.1:0-4900 GCA_049582045.1 Burkholderiales bacterium | reverse complement strand
GGGCAGCGCGGCGGGCGGGGCCACGGGCTCGGTGTCGGCTTCGGCCTGCGGCGCGGGCTTCGAGAGATCGACCTCGAAGGTCATGCCGTGCCCGGTCTCGCGCGCGTACAGCGCGTAGACGTTCGCGACCGGCACCGAGAGCTGGCGCGCGACGCCGGCGAAGCGCGCCGAGAACTCGATCAGGTCGTTGCCCATCTGCAGCTTGTGCACTGCGCCCGGACTGACGTTCAGCGTGATTTCGCCGTTGCGCACGTGCTCCGCAGGCACCTGGGTCATCGCATCGACCTTGACCGCAAGGTGCGGGGTGTAGCCGTTATCCACGCACCACTCGTAAAGCGCCCGCAGCAGATACGGCTTGGTGGGGATTTCGCCCATCGCGCCGTTTACTTGCGCATCACCTTTTCGGAAGGCGTCAGCGCCTCGATGAACGCGGGCCGCGAGAAGATGCGCTCGGCGTACTTCATCAGCGGCGCCGCAGGCTTGCCGAGCTTGATGCCGTAGCGGTCCAGGCGCCACAACAGCGGCGCGATCGCCACGTCGAGCATGGTGAAGTCGTCGCCCAGCATGTGCTTGGTGCGGGTGAAGATCGGCGCGAGCTCGATCAGGCGGTCGGTGACGTGGGCGCGCGCCTTGTCGATCTGCTTGTCCTTGCCCGATTCGAGCGCGTCGATCTGAGAGAACAGCTCCATTTCCATGTTGAACAGCATCAGGCGCGCGCGCGCGCGCATCACCGGGTCCGCGGGCATCAGCTGGGGGTGCGGGAAGCGCTCGTCGATGTACTCGTTGATGATGTTCGACTCGTACAGCACGAGGTCGCGCTCGACCAGAACCGGCAGCCTGTTGTAGGGGTTCATCACCGCGATGTCTTCCGGCTTGTGGAACAGGTCCACGTCGATCACCTGGAAGTCCATGCCCTTTTCGTACAGCACGAAGCGGCAGCGGTGACTGAACGGGCACGTCGTCCCGGAATAGAGTTGCATCATGTGGCGTTCCCCGTGCGGCCCCCCGGCCGCTGTTTACTTCACGTCCTTCCAGTACTCTTTCTTCAGCAGGTAGGCGAAGATGAACAGGATGCCCAGCGCGAACAGCACCACGATGCCGATTCGCTTGCGCTCGACGGCCGCGGGCTCGCCCATGTACACCAGGTAGTTCACCAGGTCGCGCACCGTGGTGTCGTACTCCACCTGGCTCTCGCGGCCCGGGCTCAGCTGGCGCCACTTGTAATCCACGGTCTCGTGGCCGCCCTCGTCGCCCTTGACGATGTCGAGCGCGCGCTGGCCCTGCAGCGTCCACAGGACGTTCGGCATGGCGACGTTCGGGAACACCGCGTTGTTCCACCCGGTGACGGTCTTCGGGTCGCGATAGAAGGTGCGCAGGTAGGTATAGAGCCAGTCCGCGCCACGCGCACGGGCGATGACGGTCAGGTCGGGCGGCGCGACGCCGAACCACTTCTTGCCTTCCTGCGGGGTAAGCGCGACCTTCATCGTGTCGCCGACCTTGTCGGACGCGAACATCAGGTTGTCCCGGATCTGGTCGGTGGTCAGGCCGATGTCGGTCAGCCTGTTGTAGCGCATGTATTCCGCGCTATGGCAGCTGAGGCAGTAGTTGGTGAAGGTACGGGCGCCGGCCTGCAGGCTGACCAGGTCGGTGGGGTCGATCGGGGCACGGTCGAGCCGGTAGCCTTCCTCGGCCGCCTGCGCGGCGCTCGAGCCGAGCACGGCCAGGAACAGCGCAACGAGAAATCTTTTCATGATCGGCATCCTCACATCGTCACCCGTTCGGGCACCGGCTTCACCTTGTCGATCCTCGAGTACCAGGGCATCAGGATGAAGAACAGGAAATACAGCGTGGTGCAGATGCGCGCCACCACCGTCGCGCGGTCGGCCTCGCCGAGCCAAGTGCCGAACTGGCCCCAGACGTTGGTCGGTTCGGTGCCGAGGTAGCCCAGGATGAAGAACACGACGATGAAGATGGTCAGCGCGCCCTTGTACAGCACGCCCCGGTAGCGGATCGACTTGACCGGGCTGCGATCCAGCCACGGCAGCAGGAAAAAGATCATCACCGCCATGCCCATGACGACCACGCCCGGGAACTGCGACAGGAAAAGCGGCGGCACCGAGCGCAGCATCGAGTAGTAGGGCGTGAAGTACCACAGCGGCGCGATGTGGGCCGGCGTCTTGAGCGCGTTGGCCGGATTGAAGTTGTTGGCCTCGAGGAAGTAGCCGTGCATCTCAGGCGTGAAGAACAGCACCAGGCAGAAGATCGCCAGGAACACCACCACGCCGACGATGTCCTTCACCGTGTAATAGGGATGGAACGGGATGCCGTCGAGCGGGATGCCCTTGGCGTCCTTTTTCTTCTTGATCTCGATACCGTCCGGGTTGTTCGAGCCGACGTCGTGCAGCGCGAGGATGTGCGCCACCACCAGCCCGATCAGCACCAGCGGGATCGCGACCACGTGGAAGGCAAAGAAACGGTTGAGCGTCGCGTCCGAGATCACGTAGTCGCCCCGGATCCAGAGCGCGACGTCGGGCCCGATGAACGGGATCGAGCCGAACAGGTTGACGATCACCTGCGCGCCCCAGAACGACATCTGCCCCCACGGCAGCAGGTAGCCGAAAAACGCCTCGCCCATCAGGCAGAGATAGATCAGCACGCCGAAGATCCACAGCAGCTCGCGCGGCTGGCGATAGGAGCCGTAGAGCATGGCGCGGAACATGTGCAGGTAGACGATGATGAAGAACGCGGAAGCGCCGGTCGAGTGGATGTAGCGGATGATCCAGCCGCCCGGAACGTCGCGCATGATGAACTCGACCGAGCCGAACGCGAGCGCCGCGTCGGGCTTGTAGTTCATCGTCAGGAAGATGCCCGACACGATCTGGGACGCGAGCACCAGTATCGCGAGCGAGCCGAAGAAGTACCAGAAGTTGAAGTTCTTGGGCGCGTAGTACTCGCTCAGGTGCTTGCGGTACTCCTGCGCCACCGAGGGCATGCGCGAATCGAACCAGCCCCACAACGCCATCAGACGGTTGGCCATTTCCTTACGCCCCTTTCTTGTCTTCGCCGATCAGGATCGTGCTGTCGGAGAGGAACTGGTACGGCGGCACTTCAAGGTTCTTCGGCGCCGGAACTCCCTTGTAGACACGGCCCGCGAGGTCGAACTTGGAGCCGTGGCAGGGGCAATAGAAACCGCCCTGCCACTCCGAGCCCATGTCGCCGTCGGGCTGCAGCTTCGGCGTCGGCGAGCACCCCAGGTGGGTGCAGATGCCGACCAGCACCATGATCTCGGGCTTGATCGAGCGGAATTCGTTCTTGGCGTACTCAGGCTGCTGCGGGACGGTGGAATGCGGATCGACCACGACCGCGTCGTCCTTCTTGATGTCCTTCAGCATCTGCGGCGTGCGCTTCATGACCCAGACCGGCTTGCCGCGCCACTCGAAGATTCCGAGCTCGCCGGGAGGCAGCTTGGAGATGTCGATCTCGACCGGCGCGCCGGCGGCCTTGGCCCGTTCCGACGGCAGCAGGCTGGCGACAAACGGCACCGCGGCGCCGACCGTGGCGGCGCCGCCGAGAACGGAGGTTGCGACAACCAGGTTGCGCCTGGCCTTGTCTGGTTTCTTGCTATCGCTCATGAGAAGGGAACCTGAATGGGGGATGGCGGGAATCCGGAGCAGCCCGGGATTATAGCGATGCACCGCGGCGAAGTCCAAGCTTGCGCGCCTAACCATTTCAATACTCTGACGTTTTTCACCCTCATCAGCGCGGGGGCTAGTGCGCGCTTGGGGCCTCTGCGCGCACGCCTATGGTAGGCTGAACGAGCCATGTACCGGCTTTGGCTGATCTTCTCGCAGGCGGCGACGGTAGCCGTCGCGGTGCTGTTCGTGGTGTCGACTTTCCACCCCGAGTGGCTGCCTTCGCGCGCGGTGCAGGCGCCGCCCATCGCGGTGGTGCAGCAGGCTCCCGTGCCGCCGTCCGCCGCAGCCTCCGGCGCGGGCACCGAATCCCTGCACGGCGCGGTCGAGCGCGCCACGCCTTCGGTGGTGAACGTGTTCACCTCCAAGGAGGTGCGCGTGCCGCGCCATCCGCTGCTCGACGACCCGCTGTTCCGGCGCTTCTTCGGCGACCAGGCCCCGGACGAGGCGCGGCGCGCGACCAGCCTCGGCTCGGGCGTGATCGTGAGCCCCGACGGCTACATCCTGACCAACCAGCACGTGGTCGACGCCGCCGAGGAGATCGAGGTCGCGCTGCCCGACGGCAACAAGCTGCTCGCCAAGGTCGTCGGCAACGATCCCGACACCGACCTCGCGGTGCTGCGGGTCGATGCCAAGGGGCTGCATGCCATCACCTTCGGCTCATCGGACGCGCTGCGCGTGGGCGACGTGGTGCTGGCGATCGGCAACCCGTTCGGCGTCGGCCAGACCGTGACTTCAGGCATCGTCTCGGCGCTCGGGCGCAGCGGACTGCAGATCAACACTTTCGAGAACTTCATCCAGACCGACGCCGCGATCAACCCGGGCAACTCCGGCGGCCCGCTGGTCGACGCGCGCGGCAACCTGGTGGGCATCAACACCGCGATCTACTCGCGCAGCGGAGGCTCGATCGGCATCGGCTTCGCGATACCGGTCTCGACCGCGAAGATGGTGCTGGAGCAGATCGTGAAGACCGGAACGGTCACGCGGGGCTGGATCGGCGTCGAGGTGCAGTCGATCACGCAGGGCATCGCGGACTCGTTCAAGCTCGAGGAGTCCAAAGGCGTGATCATCGCCGGCGTGCTGCGCGGCGGCCCGGCCGACAAGGCCGGCATCAAACCGGGCGACGTGCTGCTCGCGGTGGGCGACAAGGAGGTGGCCGGCACGCCGAACATGCTCAACGTGGTCGCGGCGCTCGCGCCCGGCAGCCG
>JBAUTD010000213.1:0-1949 GCA_049582045.1 Burkholderiales bacterium | reverse complement strand
ATGCTGGCCGCCCTCTGGCGGGCCGTCGCGCGCGTGGCCGGAGGCGCCCTGCGGCGAAGTAGAATGCACGCTCCTTGCGAGGGGAGCGCGCATGTTCAAGGAAGGCCTGTTCAAGGGTAAGAGGATCCTCGTCACCGGCGGCGGCACCGGCTTGGGCAAGGAGATCGCAGCCAAGTACCTCGAGCTCGGCGCGGAGATCTGGATCGCCGGCCGGCGCGGGCCGGTGCTCGAGCAGACCGCGAAGGAACTCATGGGCGCGCACGGCGGTACGGTGCGCACGCACGCGGTCGACATCCGGGACGCGCAGGCCGTGGACGCGATGGTGCAGCGCATCTGGGATGAGGCGGGGCCGCTCAGCGGCCTGGTCAACAACGCCGCCGGCAACTTCATCAGCCCGACCAAGGACCTGACGCCGAACGGCTTCAACGCGATCGCCAACATCGTGTTCCACGGCACTTTCTACGTCACCCACGCGGTGGGACGGCGCTGGATCGCCGGCGGACACAAGGGCTCGGTGATCTCGATCCTGGTGACCTGGGTCTGGACCGGCTCGCCGTACGTCGTGCCCTCGGCGATGTCGAAGGCGGCACTGCACGTGATGACCAAGTCGCTCGCGGTCGAATGGGGCCGCTACGGCATCCGGCTGAACGCCATCGCGCCGGGTCCCTTCCCGACCGAGGGCGCCTCCAAGCGCCTGCGTCCCGACAGCGGCTTCGAGGACTCGACCGGCACCATACCGATGCGACGCGTCGGGCAGATGCCGGAGCTGCAGAACCTCGCTGCCTTCCTGATGGCCGACGGCTGCGATTACCTCACCGGCGAGACGATCGCGATCGACGGCGGCGGCTACCTCGCCAATGGTGCCTCGTTCAGCGGGCTGGACAAGCTCTCGGAAGCCGACTGGCAGCGAATGCGAGATCTGATCAAGGCGCAGAACGACAAGGACCGCGCCGGACGCACGGCGTGAACCCGGCCCCGCGACCCGCCGCAACGGTCGCCCTGCTGCGCGAAGCGCAAGCCGGGCTCGAAGTATTCATGCTCCAGCGCACCCGCGGCGCAGCCTTTCTCGCCGGCGCCTACGTCTTCCCGGGCGGTGCGATCGACGAGGACGACGCCGACGCGCGCATCACGCGGCGGGTCGTGGGCCTGAACGACAGCGAGGCGAGCGCGCGCCTCGGCCTCGCCTCGGGCGGACTCGGGTACTGGGTCGCTGCGGTGCGCGAATGCTTCGAGGAGGCCGGCATCCTGATCGCGTGGGACGAGCAGCGCCGCCCGGTGAGCGCCGAGCGCGCCGCTGAGCTCGAGCACCTGCGCGCGCCGCTGAACGCTGGCGAGCTGTCGTTCGCCGAGTTCCTCGAACGCGAGCGGCTCATTTTGCCGGCGCACCAGCTCGCCTACTTCGGCCACTGGATCACGGCACCGGGGCGCTCGCGCCGCTTCGACACGCGCTTTTTCGTCGCCATCGCGCCGCCGGGCCAGGCGGGCTCGCACGACAATGCGGAAACGATCCACAATTTCTGGCTGCCCCCCCAGGAAGCGCTCGAGCGCAACGCGCAGGGCAAGATCGAGCTGGTGTTCGCCACCAAGCACACGCTGGCCGAGCTCGCGCGCTTTGCGCGCCCGTACGACGCCTTCGAGCACGTGAAGGCGCTGCCGGAGATCGAAACCAACCGGGCGTGCTGGGCGCAGGGCAAGGACGGTCCGAGGCTATTCCGGCGCGCCGACCCGCAGTACTTCGAGATCCACTGGTGCGATCCGGAAGAAAGCGGCAACACGGGCTACGAAATCGTGCCGGGTGCGCCGAAGCGGCTCGACCGCCTGGTAACGCGAATCACGGCACCGAACCCAGGCATGATGACCGGACCTGGAACCAACACCTACCTGGTGGGCGAGCGCGAGCTGGCCGTCATCGACCCCGGGCCCGCGATCGGCTCGCACGTCGAGGCGGT
>JBAUTD010000212.1:0-4466 GCA_049582045.1 Burkholderiales bacterium | reverse complement strand
CGATACGCCGCCGCCCATCGCGCCGCCCGAGAGCATCATCTGCAGCATCACCAACGGAAACACGAGCGCCATCGCCGCCAGCGGGGCCACGCCGAGCTTGCCGACGTAGGTCGTCTCCGCGATCGCCGCCAGCGCGGTCGCCAGCATGGCGCCCATGTTGGGCAGCGCGAATCGCACCAGCGTCGGCAGGATCGGCACCGTGAGCAACGGGTCGATCCGGACGGCGGCGGCCAGGGCCGCGGCGGGCTGCGGCGCGCTCATGCGCCCGTGACGGGTGCGACAGACCGATTGATCTTCATGCGGGACCCCTTTCAGATGCGGTTTTGATAGACCATAAGGTGAGCGTAGGCCGCCGAGAGCAGCGGGGTCGGGAGCTTGATCAGCGCGCCGCGGCGCACCAGGTCCCCGACGACGGCGTCGACCTCGATCGGTTGACCGCGCTGCAGGTCGCGGAACATCGATGACGCCAGGGGGGAGCCCTTGCTCGTCAGGCGTTCCCGCGCGTCCTTGACGAAGGTCTCCGACGGAGGCTCGCCCACCGCCGTTACGATGGCGACGACTTCATCGAGCAATTGCAGCGCGAAACCGGCCCCGCCGGGGCAGGCTTCGATTTCCCCGACCGTGCCGCGCATCAGGCAGGTCATCGCGCCCAATGCGGCGAGCAGAATCCATTTCTCCCACATCTCGCGACGGATAACGTCGGACCGCCTGGCGCCGATATCGGCTCCGCGCAAGAACGCGTCCAACGCCTCGATGCGGGCCGTCGTGCCGCCATCGAGCTCCCCATAGGCGAGATCCTGCAAGGGGGTGAGCTGAACGATGCGCCCGTCGTCGTCGAGCGTGGTCGCAACCTTCAGGGCGCATCCGACCAGGTTGCCTGGGGAGAAACGCCGGGCCAGGACGTCCATATGCTGCATGCCGTTGAGCACCGGCAGGATCATGGTCTGCGCATCGACGGCCGGCGCCATTTGCTCGACGGCGGCATCGAGCTGAAACGCTTTTACGCCGAGCAGCACGGCATCGTAGGACTGCCTGATCTGATCGGCGGTCACGAGCTTCGGCTGCAGCGTCGCATCGCCATGCGGACTTACGATTCGCAGCCCCGTTTCGCGCAACTTCGCGGCCCGCGCCGGCCGGACCAGAAAGGTGACGTCCCGCCCGGCCTGCGCCAGTCGTCCACCGATATAGCCGCCCGTCGAACCGGCTCCAACCACAAGCAATCGCATGACGCTGTCCTCTTCTGAGCTGAAACGGTCTGAGTCGCGTGACACCGAGCGCCTATGTCATCGCCTTCCCAGCGCGGGAATCGCCAGCCGCGGCCAGGCAAGCGGCCCGAACCACGCCCCGCCGACGACCGCGGCGGCGTTGATCAAGCCGAACGCGACGAGCGCGGCGCTCTGCGCGAAAAACACGTATCCCATCGCGCCGGTCCAGCGCAGCGCCAGCCATCCTCCGGCCGCGGCGATCGTCAGGCGCACGAGATTCGCCAGCAGCGGCCAGAGCAGCCGCCCCGCGCCCTGCGAGGCGAAGTACAGCGACAGCGCGAGCCCGATGAAGCCGTAGAAGGGCCCGACCGCGTGCAGGTAGCGCGAGCCCGCATCGAGCATCGCGGGGTCGGTGTCGAACAGCGAAAGCCAGGCGCGCGGGTAGGCCGCCGCGCAAAGTCCGATCAGTTCGGTGAGCGCGCTCGCGACCGCGGCGCCGACCCACGCGACGCGCAGCGCCCGCTCGCGATGACCTGCGCCGATGCAGGTTCCGACCATCGCGACCAGCGGCCCGCCCAGCCCGAACACGAGCGGCACCAGGAGGTATTCGAGGCGCGAGCCGGTGCCGTAGCCCGCAATCGCCGCCGGCCCGAATTTCCCCACCAGGCCGGTGCAGACCATGATCGTGATATTGGTGGTGACCGTCACCACCGCCGCCACCAGGCCGACGCGCAGGATCTCGCGAAAAAGAGGCCAGCGCAGGTTCACCCCTGCGAGCGACGGACGCAACACGCTGCGCCCGGACCAGAGATAGGCCGCGAGCGCGATGTTGCCCGCCGCGTAGTAAGCGAGCAGCGCCACGGCGCCTCCCGCGATCCCCAGGGCCGGGAACGGGCCCCAGCCGAAGATCAGCACGGGAGACATCGGAATCAGGAATGCCACGCCGGCGCCAGTCACGATCGCGGGCACGTGCATATTGCCCGTGCCGCGAATCACCGCCGCGAGCGAATTGAACATCCAGATCAGCACCGCGCCCGAGAACACGACGCTCGAGTAGGTCAGCGCGGCGTCGAGCGATTTTCCCCTGCCGCCCATGGCGCCGTAGAGCAGGCGCTCGCCGCCGAGAACCCCGACGCTGAAGGCAAGGCCGAACGCCAGCGCGATGACCAGGGCATGCAGCGCGAGCGCGTTTGCTTCGGCGCGGCGAGCGGCCCCGAGCGAGCGGGCGATCGAAGACGCAATGCCCCCGCCCATTGCGCCCGCGGACATCATCTGCATCGTCATCACCACCGGGAACACCAGCGCCACGCCCGCAAGGGCGTCCGTGCCGAGCTTGCCGATGAAATAGGTCTCGATCAGGCCCACCGAGGCCTGCGCTCCCATGACCAGCATGTTGGGCGCGCCCAGACGCAGCAGCGTGCGCGCGATCGGCGCTTCGAGCAGCAGCCGCGTGCGCCGATCGAATCCGGCCTCTTGAGCTTGCGCAGGTGGCACGAGGGTTGACATGGGTGTATATGCGCATATAATGTGTGCATATACTCCTAGTGTCAAGCGGGAGAAATCGATGAGCTCTGAAACGCAGTCCGGACCACAGCTATGCAACTGCCTCGCGCTGCGCCAGGCGGCGCGCGCGGCGACGCAGCTCTACGACCGGCACCTCGCCGCGGCGGAACTGCGCACGACCCAGTTCTCGATCCTGGTCAACCTCAAGCGCCTGGGTCCCATGACGATCAACCGGCTGGCGGCGGAAATGGTCATCGACCGCACCACGCTCGGGCGCAACGTCCTGCCGCTCGAGCGCGACGGCCTGATCGCGATCAAGCAGGGCGCGACGGACAAGCGCCGCAAGGAGCTCGCCCTCACCCAGGCGGGAGCCGAGCGCCTGCGCCGTGCGGCGAAGCTGTGGGCCAACGCGCAGAAGGAGTTCGAAGCGCACTACGGGGTCGAGCGCGCCGCCGGGCTGCGCGCGGAGCTGCGTGAGGTAGCGGCCATCGGCGCCCGGTCATGAGCGCGCAATCGACGCTCGAGCGCTGGCGCGAAGAAGAGCAAGCCCTGGCCGGGCGGCTCGCAGCCGAAGTCGGATGGGCGCGCCCCGAGCAGGTGGCCGGCCTGTCCGGCCTCGAGGTGTTCGAGGCGATGTTCGCAGGACGCCTGCCCCGCCCGCCGATCGGCGACACGCTCGATTTCATGCCGATCAAGATCGAACGCGGCCTCGCCGTGTTCCAGGGCCGGCCGCAAACGAAGCACTACAACCCCATGGGCAGCGTGCACGGCGGCTGGTTCGCCACCCTGCTCGACTCCGCGGTCGGTTGCGCGGTGCATTCGACCCTGCCCGCCGGCAAGGGCTACACCACGCTCGAGCTGAAGCTGAACATCGTTCGCGCCCTGACCGACGCGGTGCCGCTGGTGCGCGCCGAAGGACGCGTGATCCACGTCGGCCGCCAGGTCGCCACCGCCGAAGGCCGGCTGGCGGGAGCGGACGGCAAGCTGTACGCCCACGCCACCACGACCTGCCTGGTCTTCGATCGTCCGGGCTAGGCCGGCCGGTCCCCGGCGAGCGTGATCCGGTGCATCAGGCGCCGGTGGCCGTGGTAGTCGTTGACCGGATTGTGCTGCGCGCAGCGGTTGTCCCACAGCGCGATCGAACCCGGCTGCCAGGCGAAGCGGCAGGTGAACTCGGGCCGCACTTGGTGGCGGAAGAGAAATTCCAGCAGCGGGCGCGACTCCTCCTCGCTCCAGCCGACGAAGCGCGCGGTGTGGGCGACATTCACATAGAGCGCCTTGCGGCCGGTCTCGGGGTGCGTGCGCGCGACCGGGTGCTCGGCGTTGAATTCCTTCTTCTCCCCACCGCCGCCGCCGGACTTGATCCGGTCCTCGCGCGTGCGCGTGACGTCGGCGCGCGCCGAGGAATTGACCGCGCGCAGGCCTTTCAGCATTCGCTTGAGGCCGTCCGACAGGGCTTCGTAGGCCAGATACATGTTGGCGAACTCGGTGTCGCCGCCGTAGGGCGGCAGCTCGCGCGCGAGCAGCATCGAGGCCATCGGCGGCACTTCGAGGTAGGCGGTATCGCTGTGCCAGATGCCGCCGAAGTTGACCGTCTCGTGCTCGAGCTTCTTGACTTCGATGATCTCCGGGTAGCCCTCGATGCCGCGCACGAAGGGGTACGGCACCGGCTCGCCCCAGCTGCGCGCGAACGCCATGTACTGCTCGGGGGTCAGGTCCTGGTCGCGGAAAAACAGGACCAGGTGCTCGAGCCAGGCC
>JBAUTD010000211.1:0-6152 GCA_049582045.1 Burkholderiales bacterium | reverse complement strand
CCCCGGCTGCCGTGTCCGAGGCGGGCAAGCGCCCGTCGCGCGGCTACCAGGTCACGGAGCACGTCAACAACTACTACCGCACCACCAAGGTCTGAGGAGGCCGCCATGCTGCTGACCAGAAAATCCGGCTCCGCCGCGGTTCCGCAGGCGCGCCTGGCGCGCGGGCTGCCGGGAACGGTGGCGAAAACCATCGACCGGCGCGCGTTCCTCAAGCGCTCCGGCGTGACGCTTGGCGCGGGCGCTGTCGCCAGCCAGCTGCCGTTCAACATGATTGGCAAGGCCGAGGCCGCCATGGCTCCGGGCGAAAGCGGAAACATCGAGATCAAGCGCACGGTCTGCACCCACTGCTCGGTCGGCTGCGCGGTCGACGCGGTGGTGCAGAACGGCGTGTGGGTGCGGCAGGAATCGGTATTCGACTCGCCGCTCAACCTCGGCGCGCACTGCGCCAAGGGCGCCTCGGTGCGCCACCACACCATGACCGAGGACTCGCACCGGCTGAAGTACCCGGTCAAGCTGGAAGGCGGCAAGTGGAAGAAGATTTCCTGGGATCAGGCCTACGACGAGATCTCGAAGAAGATGCTCAAGATCCGCGAGGAGAGCGGCCCCGACGCGCTGTTCATCCTGGGTTCGTCCAAGCACAACAACGAGCAGTCCTATCTGCTTCGCAAGTGGCTCGGGATGTGGGGTTCGAACAACGTCGACCACCAGGCGCGCATCTGTCACTCGACCACGGTCGCGGGCATCGCCAACACCTGGGGCTACGGGGCGATGACCAACTCGTACAACGACGAGCAGAACTCGAAGTGCCTGCTGTTCCTGGGCTCCAACGCGGCCGAGGCGCATCCGGTGTCGATGATGCACACCCTGCACGCGAAGGAGAACGGCGCCAAGATGATCGTCGCCGACCCGCGCTATACACGCACCGCGGCCCACGCCGACAAGTACGTGCGCATCCGCTCGGGATCCGACGTCGCGTTCCAGTTCGGGCTGCTGTATCACATCTTCAAGAACGGCTGGGAAGACACGAAGTACATCCACGACCGCGTCTACGGCATGGACCAGGTCAAGGCCGAGGTCATGGCGAAGTACACGCCGCAGGCGGTCGAGGAGGTCACCGGCGTGTCCGAGAAGGACATGTACGAAGTGGCCAAGATGCTGTCGGACAACCGCCCCGGCTTCATCATCTGGGCCATGGGCCAGACGCAGCACACCAACGGCAACAACGTGACCCGCGCGAGCGCGGTGCTGATGCTCGCGCTCGGCAACGCCGGCATCACCGGCGGCGGGGCCAACATCTACCGCGGCCACGACAACGTGCAGGGCGCGACCGACATCGGGCCCAATGCGCAGTCGCTGCCGGGCTACTACGGCCTCGCGCCCGGGTCCTGGAAGCACTGGGCACGAGTGTGGAACGTCGACCTCGACTGGCTGAAGAAGCGCTTCAAGTCCGAGGCGATGATGGGCAAGTTCGGCTTCACGGTCTCGCGCTGGGCCGACGCCGTGCTGGAGAAGCCGGAGAACATCGATCAGAACACGAACGTGCGCGCGGTGATCTTCTGGGGCCATGCGCCGAACTCGCAGACGCGCGGCCTGGACCAGGTCGAAGCGATGAAAAAGCTCGACATGATGGTGGTGATCGATCCGTATCCGTCTGCCAGCGCCTCGATGTTCGCGATGGTCAGGCAGGACGGCGCCTACCTGCTGCCGGCCGCGACGCAGTTCGAGACCTCCGGCAGCGTCACGGCCTCGAACCGCTCGCTGCAGTGGCGCGAGAAGGTGGTCGATCCGGTGTTCGAGTGCCGCACCGACCACATGATCATGTACCAGCTGGCCCAGAAGCTCGGCTTCGCCGACCAGTTCGTGGGCAAGAAGGACGGCAAGCAGAACATCAAGCTGGTCAAGGGCAAGGGGGGGATGGACGAGCCAGAGATGGAGAGCGTGCTGCGCGAGGTCAACAGCGGGACCTGGACCATCGGCTACACCGGCCAGTCGCCCGAGCGGCTCAAGGCGCACATGCGCAACATGCACGTGTTCGACGTCAAGACCCTGCGCGCGCGCGGCGGAAAGGACAAGGAAACGGGCTATGACCTGACCGGCGACTATTTCGGCCTGCCGTGGCCGTGCTGGGGCAACCCGTCGGTCAAGCACCCGGGCACGCCGAACCTGTACGACACCTCCAAGAGCGTGATGGACGGCGGCGGCACCTTCCGCGCCCGCTTCGGCGTGGTGCACGACGGGGTCAACCTGCTGGCCGAGGACGGCGTGCATTCGGTGGGCAGCGAGATCACCACCGGCTACCCCGAGTTCGACGAAAAGATGCTCAAGAAACTGGGCTGGTGGGACGACCTGACCGATGCCGAGAAGGCCGAGGCCGAGGGCAAGAACTGGAAGACCGACCTCTCGGGCGGCATTCAGCGCGTCGCGCTCAAGCACGGCTGCGTGCCGTTCGGCAACGCCAAGGCGCGCGCAGTGGTGTGGAATTTCCCGGACGCCGTGCCGCTGCATCGGGAGCCGCTCTACACCCCGCATCCGGATCTGGCCGCGAAATGGCCGACGTACCCGGACAAGAAGACGCTGTACCGGCTGCCGGCGCTGTTCAAGACCGTCCAGGACAAGTCGGTCGCCGACAAGGACGCCGAGAAGTTCCCGCTGATCCTGACCAGCGGCAGGCTGGTCGAGTACGAGGGCGGGGGCGAGGAGACGCGCTCCAACCCCTGGCTCGCCGAGCTGCAGCAGGACAACTTCGTCGAGATCAACCCGAAGGCGGCCGCGGACCGCGGCATCCGCGACGGCGAGTACGTCTGGGTTCACACTCCCACCGGCGCAAAGATAAAGGTCAAGGCGCTGGTGACCGACCGGGTGGCGGCGAGCACGGTGTTCGTGCCGTTCCACTTCTCCGGCTGGTGGGAAGGCAAGGACATGCTGCCCTACTACCCGGACGGGGCGCACCCGATCGTGCGCGGCGAGGCGGTGAACACGGCCTGGACCTACGGCTACGACGTCGTCACCGACATGCAGGAAACCAAGGCGACGCTGTGCCAGGTCGCGAAGGCATAAGGAGAACGTCATGGCCAGAATGAAATTCCTGTGCGATGCCGAGCGCTGCATCGAGTGCAACGGCTGCGTGACGGCGTGCAAGAACGAGAACGAGGTGCCATGGGGGGTCAACCGCCGGCGCGTGGTCACGGTGAACGACGGCGTGGTGGGGGCCGAGAAGTCGGTGTCGGTCGCCTGCATGCACTGCTCGGATGCGCCGTGCATGGCGGTATGCCCGGTCGACTGCTTCTACAAGACCGCCGACGGCGTGGTGCTGCACGACAAGGACCTGTGCATCGGCTGCGGCTACTGCTTCTACGCCTGCCCGTTCGGTGCGCCGCAGTTTCCGCAGGCGGGCGCCTTCGGCCTGCGCGGCAAGATGGACAAGTGCACGTTCTGCGCCGGCGGGCCCGAGCCCGACCGCAGCGAGGCCGAGTTCAAGAAGTACGGCAGGAACCGGCTCTCGGAAGGCAAGCTTCCGGCGTGCGCCGAGATGTGCTCGACCAAGGCGTTGCTGGGCGGCGACGGCGACACGATCGCGGACATCTACCGCCAGCGCGTTACGGTGCGCGGCAAGGGCGCCGAGGTCTGGGGCTGGGGCACGGCTTACGGCCCGCCCAAGGGCGGACAGGCCGCTTCCGGGAGCAAGTCATGAGCGCGCGCGCGGTAGCAATCGCGATCGTCGCCGCGCTCGGTCTGGTAGCGCTGGGCGGCTGCGGCGAGAAGCCGCAGGCGACCGCCTACCAGCACGGCAAGTACCAGGGCAAGCCGGACACGCCGCCCTGGGACAACGCGCCGCTCGCCTACACGGACACCAACAAGTGGACCAAGGGCGACCAGAAGAGCTGGACCGACGAGATCAAGACACGTAACAAGTTCCAGAACGAATACGTGCGCATCGGCGACTAGCGCCGGCCCGCGGCCAGGAGGAAGAGATGAGCAAGCTATGCAAGCTGTTTTGCGCGCTGCTGGCGCTGGCCGCGTTTGCCCTGCCGGGGCCGGTGCAGGCGCAGTCGGCCGGCGCCAAGGCGCAGGCCGAGCGCAGCGCCGAGCAGCCCGGCAACAACGCGCCGGTATGGCGCGACGTGAAGTCCGGCGAGAAGAACTACACCACCCTGCCGCAGCATCACGGCGCTGTTCTTATCCAGGGGCCGCTGCGCTTTCCGGGACAAAGCGCCTTCGCCACCGCGGGCGAGGCGTGGCGCAACTTCCACAACGGTCCGCTCGTCTTCTACGGCGGCTGGCTGCTGATCGTCGCCCTTGCGGTGATCCTGATCTACTATCTGATCAAGGGCACGATGAAGCTCAAGCACCCGCCGACCGGGCGCCTGATCGAGCGCTTCAACAGCCTGGAGCGGATCGCCCACTGGTCCACCGCGATCAGCTTCGTGATCTTGGCGCTCTCGGGACTGATCATCCTGTTCGGCAAGTTCGTGCTGTTGCCGGTGATCGGCTACACGCTATTCGCCTGGCTCAGCGCGCTGTCGAAGAACCTGCACAACTTCGTCGGTCCGTACTTCATCCTCAGCCTGCTGCTCACGATCGTCCTGTTCGTCAAGGACAACTTCTGGCGCGCGGGTGACGGGGAATGGATCGCCAAGGCCGGAGGCCTGTTCAGCGGCAACGATGTTCCCTCCGGGCGCTTCAACTTCGGCGAGAAAGGCTGGTTCTGGATCGGCGTTGTGCTGCTCGGGATCATCATGAGCGTCACTGGGCTGATTATGCTCTTCCCCAACTTCGACCAGCTGCGCGAGACGATGCAGCAGGCGAACGTAATCCACGTAATTTGCGCGGTCCTGTTCATCGCTGCGTCTTTTGCCCACATCTACCTCGGCACCATCGGGATGGAAGGTGCGTACCAGTCGATGCGCACCGGCTACGTGGACGAGGAGTGGGCCAAGGAGCACCACGAGCTGTGGTACCAGGACGTCAAGTCCGGCAAGATCCCGGCCAAGTCCACGGGCGCGGCGGCAGGCGCGCCGCAACATCAGCACTGAGGGTCGCTGGCCGCAGCGAAAAGGGCGCCCGCGGGCGCCCTTTTCATTTGTGCTAGAGGCCTTCCGCCAGAATCAGCTTCGAATTCGACGCTTTCTTGCGGATCGCCAGCGCCGGCGCGTATTCGGGCGATTCGTACCACTTGCGCGCCTGCTCCAGGCTGGGGAACTCGAGGATCACGAAGCGCGGCGGGGCCCATCCGCCTTCCTTGGTCTCGGTCTTGCCGCCGCGGGTCAGGAACCGGCCGCCGTATTTCTGCACCGTGGCGGGCACCAGCTTGCGGTATTCCTCATAGGCGGCCGGGTCGGTGACCTCGACTTCGGCGATGACATATCCTGGCATCTGTTTCCTCCGTTTCCCCTAGATTCGATTCTACGCGACCCCGCCGAGGCGTAGCGCCGCGCCTGCCGCGGCCATGACGCCAATCAGCGGGATCAGCCCGGCCTTGAAGCGCAGCAGCGCGAGGAGCGCAATCAGTCCGCCGAGGAGCGATACCCAGTCGATCGCCTGCGCCAGGCCCCGCGGCCAGAACACGTGCTGGGCGAAGAACGCCGCCAGGCTCACGATGACCCCGACCACCGCGGCGGTGACGCCCGTGAGCGGCGCGGTGAACTTGAGATCGCCGTGAGTCGCCTCCACCAGCGGCCCGCCGACCAGGACGAAAAGGAACGAGGGCAGGAAGGTGAAGAAGGTTGCCACCGCGGCCGCCGCTGCGCCGGCGAGGAACAGCTGCTCCGGTCCGAACAGCGCCTTGCCCCAGCCGCCGACGAAGCCGACGAAAGCGACCACCATGATGAGCGGCCCCGGGGTGGTCTCGCCGAGCGCTAGGCCGTCGACCATTTGCGGCGCGCTCAGCCAATGGAAGTGCTCCACAGCCGCCTGGTAGACGTAGGGCAGCACTGCGTACGCCCCGCCGAAGGTGAGCAGCGCAGCCTTGCTGAAGAACAGGCCCATGCGCGTCAGCGTGTCGTCCCAGCCGAAAACCCCGGCGAGCGCGAGCACGGACGCGAGCCACAGGCCGAGGCCCGCCGCCACGTGCACGGCGAGGCGCCGCGGTCGATAGCGTGCGTGCTCGGGTGTCGGCGTGTCGTCGTCGATGAAGGCCGGGCCCAAGCCGGTGG